>JAKAYN010000197.1 GCA_021826785.1 Thermoplasmata archaeon
AATTTAAATTAAATCATTTAAAATAGCCTTGTACTTATCTGAAAGCTCCATTGCTCTCTTTCTATTCCTTGATTCTGCATATATTCTTATAATCTTTTCAGTGCCTGATGGCCTTATTAGCACCCAGCCATCGTCATCATATATCTTTAGACCATCGGTTTCATCTATTTTTTTATCTTTAATTATTTTTAATATATCATTTTTGATATCATCCCAGTTGCGTTTTCTTTCCATTGAACTCTTTATTATTGTGTAATCAGGTATCTCATTTAAAAGATCAGATAACTTTTTACCCTGTGATGCCATAAGATTTAGCATAAGGGAGAGAGTCATTGCCCCATCCCTGCAGTACTGGTGTTTTCCATATATTATACCACCGTTTTCTTCGCCACCGATTGTTGCTTTATTTTCTATCATTGTTCTTGCAACTATGGGTGCACCAACCTTTGTTTTTATAAGTCTTGCTTTTTTCTCATTGCATATATCAGAAAGTGCATCAGAACTGCTTACAGGCGTTACAACGGTATCACCAGAATTTACAGAGTATTTTACTATAAGTGAAAGGCTCTTATCACCGTCTATGAAGTTACCATGTTCGTCTATAAATACACATCTATCTGCATCGCCATCGTGTGCTATTCCTATATCAAAGTTTCCTGATTTCATCAAGGATATTAAATCACCAAGATTTTCAGGTTTTGGCTCAGAATTCCTTGATGAAAAGGTACCGTCAGGATTCGAATTTAATGAAACAATATGGCAGTTATACTTTGATAATAAATAAGGGCTTGTGAAATATGCAGCACCGTTTCCTGTATCTATTGCAACTTTAAATCTTTTTTCACGTATTTTTTTAACATCTACAAGGGACATAATACCATTTATGTACTCATCAATAGCATTGCTTTCAATGTAAATCTGTCCAGACATTCTCCATGAAACGTTTTTAAATTTTTTATTATCAATGAGATTTTCTATTGATTTTTCCGCATCCTCTGATATCTCTGTTCCATCTTTATCTATGCATTTTATGCCATTGTACTCTGGTGGATTGTGACTTGCAGTTATCATTATTCCTGGCATTTTATGCTTCTTGCAATAATACTGAAGTCCGGGAGTTGGCAGAACACCCAAATATTTAACGTTGGATCCAGTGGACATTACACCAGAGATAACGGCGTTCATGATCATGTCGCCGCTTATCCTTGTATCCTTTGCAACTGCAATGGTATCTGAATTGAAATAGGTTGCAGCCGCCTTGCCAACGGTCATTGAAAGCTCTGTTGTTAAATCATCATTTGGTATTCCGCGAATACCGTTTGTGCCAAAATATTTCATAATGATTAATCGTTTTTATTATAATAAACTTTTATCATCAATATTATAAATACGGCCGCGCCAGATTATATTTCTCATCCTGCTTGCCTTTATTAAGTTTATCGTGTATATAAACGGTATTATAATGCCTATCAATATGTAAATGAATTTAAATTTTTTAAGCCGTAGAATGCTCTTTGATATGTAAACGGCGCATGGTATTAAAAACAAAAAGAATAACGGTGAATAGAATGCGCCCATAAAAATTGCAGAGAAGAATAAAAACATGTATGAAAAAAAGAATAAAAGACCATAGTATAGAACCTTCCTTGATGCTGATATTGAAAGTGCCGTCTGCCTATTGGCCCATTCATAAAATTCATCGAAATGTTCTGGTGAATTAACAATAGGCATTGCAGATTTTACGTATGCTATCTCATAATTATTTTTCTTGCAGATTTTTGTTAGAATTGTATCATCTGAAACGTGCTCACTGAAAAACTTTATTTTTCCATCTATAAGCTCTCTTCTGAATGCCAGTGAACCTCCCCAGCCGAATCTTGTTAAATTTGATTCCATTAGACCCTGACCAACAAAGCCCCAGAGCTCCTTTACCCTGGACCAGAAGCCGGCGACAGGCATGAAGTATGGAAATGTCGTTGATATGCCTATTTTTTTACATGACAATGGTCTCAAAAGGTTTTCAAGCCAGTTTCTTTCCACGGTGATATCTGAATCCGCTATTACATAAGAATCATAACTGTATCTTGAAAGTGCTGTTGCAATTGCCCTTACCTTGCCACTGCAATTTGTGCAATTATAATCGCTTTTTATATAATCGATGCCAAGCTTTTTTATAATATTTAATGAAGGATCGTTTTCATCATCTATTACACAGAGCATCTTATAATTTTTATAACTTTGATTCATTATTGATTTTAGATTTTCCTCAAGGGAATAATCAACACCGCGGCATGGCACAATAACCAAACAGCTTTGTTTGTAATCATTATATTCATCATTATTAATTTCAGGATGAAACTCAATGTATAAGAAACCTGCCGATATTAACATTAAAAATAAAATATATATTATAGTTATATATAATGAGTTGGTCAGATATTCATCAAAAGAAGTATTTATGGCTTTATAATTACTTGGTTGAATTAGACGAAAAGAATAAAAAGTTAAATAAAGATAATTATCTATTAAAATTCAACAAACGAAATT
>JAKAYN010000198.1 GCA_021826785.1 Thermoplasmata archaeon
AATTATACGGTAAATGTAACAAACTTTGCACCTGGAGATTATGTTGAATTAAGCTTTGTTCTTGTAAATAATGGTACTGTTGGATTTATTGCATCAATACCATCTCCTGTTTCAATACAGAAGATACCGACGTCCTGCAATGTCTTTGTGTTCTTTGGACCCAGGGATATGAAAACAACATCACCATACAATCCTGATAACAAAAGCATAAACTCTACCCTTGTTTCAGCAGTAAACTTTACAAAGGATCTTTACATGGACACAGGCTGGGTTTATGCATATAATGACACTGGCTTTGGCACATCAATTAGCCCTAGTGGCACAGCTGTGTTAACGATATGGATAGGCCTCGGAAACTCTGGAAACATGGATGTAAACCATTATCAGGACTCAAAGTTCAGCTTTACAATACCTGTAAATATAGTGTCAGATCCTTAATTGTTTAAATAAATTATAATTTATTTTTAATTAGAAATAAAAATTGATTATTAAAAATATGGTTTTAACTTAGTTTAATAAAATATCAAATAAGATTACATAAAAATTATTTTATATCAATAATTAATATTATTCATATGATAAAATTAAAAAGGATTTATTTACCCTATTCGCAGGATGATGGTTTTAGAATACTTGTAGAACGTCTGTGGCCACGTGGCATCAAAAAATCTGAAGCCCATATTGATTTATGGCTAAGGGACATAGCACCCTCAAACGATTTGAGGAAATGGTTTAATCATGAGGATTCAAAATGGTTGGAATTTAATAAAAGATACTATTATGAACTTTCAAAAAATAATGAAATAGAAACTTTAAAAGATATAATTAAAAATCATGATGTTGTAACTTTTTTGTATTCTTCCAGGAATGAAAATCATAACAATGCTGTTTCACTTAAAAATTACATTGAAAAATATTCATAATTTAAAATATTTTATAATGGATTGAAAAATGATATTATAAATAAATTTATTAAAATTTGTTAAATGCATGAAGCATGGGATTTGTTTTTATGAAATCAAACATTATAATGAGACGGCATTGATGCTTACATTTATTACGATTTTATTCATGATTTATTCTTAATGATATATGAACAAATATTTTTATAAATAATAACGAAGGCATAGATATGCCATTTAACAGTGCCTGGTTTCCTTGTAACGAAGCAGTATCAGTAATAGGCGCTGTGATTACATTCTTTATAATAATTTAGATTTATTGTTATTTTCACTGGCCAATAGGCCTTGTGCTATAATATTGTTTTCACGCTATTAAGCATATTCAGATTAAGCTTTTACAGCGTTGGTGAAAATGACCTGCAACAGCATACTGAATCGCAATGGGTGCCAGTGCCATAACAACATTTGCTGGTTTTAATTTACTGGAATGTGCAAAGAATTTGGATTTAAACAGTGCAAAATTTATTTAAAATATCCTTTCCTCATGTGTATACACATTAAATTTATTGTCCCGGTTGAAGGAAATTAACGTTATATTAAATGTATCCGCAAGCTCAACAGCTAGCGAAGACGGTGCGGATACAGAGCTTACAATGGATATTCCAAACATTGAGGCTTTCTGCACTATTTCAAAGCCAGCCCTGCCACTCACCTGCATTATTGTATCCTCCTTCCTTGATATGCCATTAAGTAATAGCTTTCCAATGGATTTATCAACGGCATTGTGCCTGCCTATGTCCTCAGATATTGATATTAAATTACCGTTGTAATCGAATATTGCAGATGCATGTATGCCTCCTGTGTATTTGAATATTTTCTGATTCTCAATCATTTTTTTCGGAAGTGATGATATTATTTTTGCATCTATCTTTTCGTTTATTCTCACAGGCCTGGCATTTTTTATAAAAACATCATCAATATTTGTTTTGCCGCAAACACCACAGCTTGAATTAACATAAAAGTTTCTTTGATTTATTAAATTGTAATTTATTTTATTTACATCAACTATAACTATATTATTTTTTTCGTTTATTCCCGCATTATCATCATAATGAACGTTACGAAAATCTGAAATGTTTAATATACCCTCATCGAATAAAAATCCAACGGCAAGCGGGAAATCATCGACAGGTGTTCTCATTATAACAGATACTGGCTCAATGCTTTTTTTATCAGATAATTTTATTTCCATTGGCTCCTCTGTGGTTACATGGTCATCAGAAAAATATTTATTATTATCTATAAATTTTATGGTCTTTTTATTTATGTAAGGATTCATCTTTCTCAAATGCATCAGATAATATCTTTAAAAGCGTCAAAATCAATCTAGAAGTATCATTGCTGTTCATTGTTCTTATTATTTCCATGATGCCATGCCTTGAATCATCAATCTTTATTGAGTTAATTGCATCTCCAAGCCTGTTAATATAATTAAATGTTTTATCTGTATCCAGTTTTGATAATAATGAAAGTATGTTAAAAAGGTTTGCAGTGGCTTTTTTGGTATTTTCAGATTCAAGCTGCTCCGATAATGTATCTATTATATATTTGTAGTTTGCTATAACCGCATTG
>JAKAYN010000199.1 GCA_021826785.1 Thermoplasmata archaeon
TAATAATTGTAAACACCGCTTTCCTCAAGCGCAGAGGATATCATTAAATGGCGCTCACCTGCAGTGAATGGATCCTTTAATGTGTGTGAAAACTGCGCACTGCCTATGCCTATGATTACCGAATCGTTTTCATTTAATATTTTTTTTAGTATTTCCATATGGCCATTATGAAAAGGCTGGAATCTACCAACTATAAAGGCCCTCATTTAATGTGTATACATTAATGATTATTAATAATTTTTATAGGATAATTATAAATTTTATTAAAACCATGAATTGGATTTATTATTTAATTAAAATTCAGATTTATAAATTTATTCCTGTTTTTCCATGGTAATTTCCAGACCTTTCAGAATATGTTTTTTCAGGCTTTTTTATTCTTTCAAAGATTATCTGAACTATTCTGGTATACCTTTCCAGTTTTATATCATTCAATGCATTATAAAATGAAAGTGTTAGGTTACCTTTATAACCTGCATCAACGACACCGAATGATCCAAAGATACCTTTTCTTGCAAAGGATGATCTTATGAATAATAGGCCTATAACATCATCAGGCATGTTTATTTCCTCATATGATGATACAAAAAAGACACTGTTGCTTTTAATGTACTCTCCTGGCATTATATTATCTATTCTAAGATCGTAACCGTTTGGCGTCAGGCAATTTTCATCAAAATTTTTTGATATTAAAATAGATTTTTTTGACAGTTCAGCTATTTCAGTATCATTTAGCATTTATGATAATATTTCTGTTTTTTATTAATTTTCTTATTATTATGTAAAGCGGTATTGACAATAAAAATGATATGTAATAGCTTATATCAACACCACCAAGGTAAATTTTTGATATTATGCCCTCATATAAAAATCCGGGATCCATAAATGGAACTGAGACTCCAAGAGATATAAAATATGCAAGTATCCCGGGAACGTTAAAGCCAGGCAGCTTTGATATAGGCAGTGCTTTTCCATGCATATCAATGAAGAAGCTTGCTATCATTATGCCTATCCATGGCGTTATCCAGTAATCTAATATAAATAGAAAATCCTCATAAAATAGATAAAATCTGTTATAAGCTATTATTGAAATAACTATTGCTATTGATATGCCTATAATTGATACAACTTTTCTTTTTAATTTCACGCCCATGCTCTTCATTGACAGTGAATTTGAATAAAGGTTTATTGCATCAGCGGCTATACCACCAAGGAAAAGGGCGTAAAGGCCTATGAAGCCATAGTATCCAAGAACGTTTCTAAGATCCAGTGCTGGATTTAAATTTGGATTAATTGAAATAATGGCAACAAACAGACCTGCTATTTCAGCCCATATTGACGATATTATGCCCCCTGCAAATGAGTATGTAAAAACACTTTTACTGTTTTTATTGTACCTTGAATAGTCAGCGGCGTATGGCGCCCATGACATTATGTATGAAAACGTGCTTGCAAGTGTTATTCCAAAGCCAATGCCGCTGTAAATCCCATGGTATAAAACAATCTTTTCAGGCCTTATCAATGAATAAATAACTATGAACGTAAATATTAAACCCAAAACAATGCTCATCGTTCTTTCAAAATAACTTATAATGTTTCTGCCAAGGTATGAAATTAATAATATAATTAAACCTGTTGCAAGAATTGGTATTTCATAGATAGAAAAGTGAAGTGCAAGTGATAGTGCAAATCCTGCAAGGACTAAATTTACTGTGAGCCAGCCCATTGTGTTTATCCATTGAAGCAGTGATATAAATATCCCGAACCTTTTACCGAAGCCATATCTGCTTATAACCATCTGTGGAAACCCGGTCTTTGGCCCGGTTAATGACATTACACCAACCAGAATTGATCCAAGAACATTGCCTATTAGTATTGCAAAAATTGCATAGTATATGTTAAGGCCAAGCTCAACTGGTATAAACCCAACGGCGAAATCGCCAACAGTTAAATTTGCTGCAAACCATAATGTGAAAAGCTCCGATGGTTTTTTATTCCTCATATTCTCAGGAATGCTTTCTGTTTCGTAATTATCAGACAGATTTTTTGAAAATTTACCGAACATGTGTTCTGAATTCATTGAATAAGAATTAATATTTTCTATATAAACATTTTATATAGTGACTTTCTTCATATTATAAATTTACAATCTTTGTTTAATTATTCTGGTTTATTAAAATATTTTTATTGATCAATTAAAAGTGATATTGTAATAGATAAGAGAGTTTCAGTTTTTAAGAATAAATACAAAACTAAATATAATTATAAAATTTTATTTGTTTTATTTTAAAATTAAATGATAAATTAATTCATAATTTAAAAATATGAAAATGTAAATAAGATATTTTTGTAACAAATTTTAATATAAAAAAAATAAAATATGCATAATGTTTTATCATAAATGGAAAATTCAGAGGTAAACATATCGCTTATACCTGATAAGAGATTCACGCTTCGCGGGTCCCTTAAAAGGGGAATTCCAATGCTTTTAATACCGCCGGTGCTTCTTGCAATAGTTCTTGAGATCG
>JAKAYN010000200.1 GCA_021826785.1 Thermoplasmata archaeon
CCATATCATTTATTTTATTAGCCAGCAGCAGGCAAGTTCCAAGATGCGGATTGCCTGAAGGTTCAAAACCTATGTATCCCTTTGGATTATTATTTAAGGCATTCAAAGCCTCATCAACTGTAACTATTTCCTCTGTGTTCTTTTTAACAAAATCAATGGCATCCATTAAACAGGTATCTTTATATCGTTATTAATTTTATTTATGTAAAAAATTAAATGATATTTTAAAAGTCAAAGACAACATCCTGTGCAAGCGGCAATGTATTTCCCCAGTTCTTTGTAACTGTCTGTCTTCTCATATAGTATTTCCATGCATCACTTCCACTCTCCCTGCCGCCGCCGGTGTCCTTTTCACCTCCGAATGCACCGCCGATCTCTGCACCGGCCGTGCTTGTATTTACATTTGCAAGGCCGCAGTCTGAACCATATACTGAAAGAAATGCTTCTTCTTCGCGGAGATCATTTGTGAATATTGCCGATGATAATCCCTGTGGAACTGAATTATGTATATTTATTGCCTCATCTATTGTTTTGTATTTCATAACGTAAAGTATCGGTGCAAAAGTTTCCTCATTAACTATATCCATTCCAGGATTTGCCTCTATTATTGTTGGCATTACATAATGTCCATTCTCATGCTTATCAATTTTTATCCTCTTGCCGCCAAAAACAAGCTTTCCACCCTGTTTTATTGCAAGATCTATGGCATTTTCATAGTTTTTTACTGCGTCCTCATCTATTAGAGGACCAACAAGAACGCCCTTTTCCCTTGGATCACCAACCTTTATCGTTGAATACGCGTTTTTAAGTCTCTCAAGAAAATCACTGTATATTTTTTCGTTTACTATAACACGTCTTGTGGTTGTGCAGCGCTGACCTCCTGTTGCAAGTGCACCAAAGACAACGCCCTTCAATGCCATATCAATATCGCATTTATCAGATACTATTGCACCATTGTTTCCACCCAGCTCAAGTATTGTCTTTCCAAGTCTTTTGGCAACGTTTTCTGAAATCCTTTTGCCAACAGGCACAGAACCTGTGAATGAAACTAAAGGAATTCTCTTATCGTTTGTTATCCATTCACCACCTTCACTGCCTGAGCCTGCCATTAAAAAGAAGATATTTGGGGCGTTGTTTCTCTTTAGAACCTTTTCTATCACCTTCATTACAGCCACAGCTGTTAATACGGCCTTTGAGGATGGTTTCCATATAACAACATCACCATCAACAGCTGCTATGAATGCATTCCATGACCATACTGATGCAGGGAAATTAAAGGATGTTATTACAGCAACAGGGCCAAGTGGAATCCATTGCTCATACATTCTATGGTATGGCCTCTCACTTGTTATTGTTAAACCATAAAGCTGCCTTGATAGCCCAAGGGCCAAATCTGATACATCAATCATTTCCTGTATTTCACCCTCACCCTCTGATGCTGTTTTGCCAACCTCTATTGTTACTATCTTTCCAAGGTTCTTCTTTTCCTTTCTAAGCTCATCGCCTATCTCTTTTATTATTAATCCACGCTTTGGTGCAGGAACCATTCTCCATTTTTTGAATTCCTCAATGGCCCTTGAAACAATGTTTTCATAATCATCTTTTGTTGCCATTGATACCTTTGCTATGTATTCTCCATCTATCGGGCTGTTTACTGTTATCATTTTTCCTGTTGGCTTTGCCCAATCTCCATAGTAAACACCAGAGTTTATTTCATCAATACCCATGCTGGATAAAATCTCACTATATGTTTCCATATTAATAAAAGCATAAAAATGTATATTATATTTTTCAAAGTCCAATTTTTACTTTTTGAAGCTTCAATATATAATGTATGTAGATTCGGGCATATCAATAATGTCTGCAGGGTTATCATGTTTTCATCAATAATAACGGATACTAGTATCATGGCAATACCATTCCTGAATCTTATGATCTCTGAATATCATATTCATTGATGATTTTATGCCTTGTATTACTATCTATCTAATTTACTATTTCGAATCAAGATGAGTGTAGTTATCTACCAATAATATTCGACATTTGTTTGACTATTATAAAAAGATGAGGCACTCTATTATTTAAATTAATAACGTTATTTTTATATCATAAAATCTGGATGTAGATTATGTAAATAAAAAATCTATGACGCATTGGTTAACACATTGAACCATTAGTGGTATGCCCGGGCCGGGATTTGAACCCGGATCTTAGGCTCCGCAGGCCTTCAGGATATCCAAGTTACCCCACTCGGGCTCTTCTATATCGATTTAGAATATATAACCTTTATAAAATATGATGGTAAAATTATTAATATTCATTTTATATTAAACTGACATGATCGGCGCAATACTTGCCGGCGGTTACGGCAAAAGATTAAAGCCACTTACGGATAAGCTGCCAAAGGCACTTGTTGAAATAAAGCCAGGATATACAATAATGGACAGACAGCTTTTTGATTTTAAAATCATGGGTATTAATGATATCTATGTATTATCAGGCCATCTTGGTGAAAAAATTGAG
>JAKAYN010000201.1 GCA_021826785.1 Thermoplasmata archaeon
CCGATCTAGCATCTGCCTGCCACGTTTTTCATGTGGTGCTGTTTCGGCAGTTAATGTAAATCCAAGTGGCTCATCAGTGCCTGCACCTATTGATGCAAATCCTCTTGATGCCGCAAACATTGCAGTTGAAAATGACAGCCCAGTGAAAAATGAGCCTATAGAATATATCAAAACTGTAAGCATAAAAAGGAGCCTTCTTCCATACCTGTCTGCAAGAAATCCGAAAAGAAAAGCTGAAACAGCAGAAACCGAAAAAGCCACATCGTTTATTATTGAAACATCTCCAAGGTTTAATTTAAATAGTGCTATCAATGCCGGTATGCTTGCCAGAAATATCTCAAAGTCAAAGGCGAATAACAGGACTCCAAGAAATGCTGCTATGGTAAACTTCCAGTATCTTTCCATGAAGACTTATTATTATTTTGTATATATTTATAATCATTATTTAGAATATTTTTTCTTGATTCGTGATTTTTATTAAACAAAAATTTTATATAAAATAAATTATAAGTATTCATGTTTGTTTCATATAATATTGCCATTTTCATTGTTATAATAGGGATATTTATATTCATTAGATTTTCCAGGAACTTTAAAGGCTATAAATTCCGCACATCAAGTTTGCTGCGAAGACCTCTGGCATATCTATTAATACTAATATTATCGTTTTTCTCATTTGGAAACTATACAATCAATGCATTAACCCTGCTTTTTATATTTCCAGGCATAATCCTTGGAATAAGGACAATTAATAACATAATATTTTTTAATGCTGGTAATACAATATATTATAAAAGACCTTTTATTATAATGGTCTTCTGGCTAATATCACTTATTATAAGATATATCCTTATCTTCATGTTCCCCGGCAATATTTACATAATAATATTTGTGAATGGGCTTCTTGCCATAACAACAGGAATAATTATTGGCGAATCTGTTGCAATATATAAAAAATACAGGTTATTTCAAAATGAATCTAACAATATTTAATAAAATTTATTAATTGCCATGCATTATTTAATTTTTTATCTCTGTATCGATTTTTTCCTCGATATAGATGAATTTCTCTAAAATTTTATCAAGAAATGCTATTATTAATGCACCGGAAATAACAAATATTATTGCATATATATTCAATCTTTCTATTAAATAAACAAGGCCGATGCCCATTGACGGAGGGTGCTCTGATTTTAAGGTAACAAGTGCTATTGCAAGAACAAATTCAACAATTGCTATACTGTAATATATATTAATATGTAAGAATCGCTCTAATAGAAGTGATCCAATAAGACCAATGATTCCTGCTATAATGTAACTTTTTATGAAAACCATTAATCTTGATGATTTATTCTTTGGATTCATAAAAAGAAGAAACGCACTCGATGAAAATGCACCGAAGATTATAAACCTTGCAACCGGTATTACAATATTATATAAATAGTGAAGTATAAATATTGTAATTGACATTGTAATTCCAACAAATATGGCCGGTATAATCTTGTTTCTAATAAATACATCATATTTTTTGCTGCTCATTGTACTAAAACCATTTAATTATATTTATCTGTTTTCAAATATTAATTTTTTTTAGGATGGTTAATTATAAATAAAATTATTTAATGATAAATTATGAAAATTAATATAGGTCTATCGACAATGGATATAGATGATGAGATAATAAAAAGCAATGATGTTATATCAATAGGCGTGATATTAAAAAATGGCCCATGTGATGATAATATGTGCCAGCTTATACGTGTTCCATACGCTGAGGTAAACAAAGATTATACAATGAAGAACTCGGTAAAACTATTTAATCCAAGAATTGAAATAGACACAAATGTTTATAATGTAATTTCAAAAGAAAGGGAGAATATCAAAATAACAAACTCCCATGGAAAAATAAAGGTAACAGGTATTTATCTTTAATAATCATTTGTAATTGATATTGTTTTATTAGTTTTCTCTATCCTCTTTGATGCATATAGCCCTAAAAAGTAAAGTGCTATTATAGGAATTGCCAATATAATCATTGTAAATCCTGTTACGCCTGGTGAAAATATCATACCAAATATAAATGCACCTATAACAGCGTACCTCCAGTTTGCTGCCCACTGTTCATATGTAACTATGCCAAATCTTGTTAAACCAGTCATTATAACAGGCAATTCGAATGATAGACCAAAGGCAATTACATATATAAATAAAAATGAAACAAAGCTTGATATACTTAATGTTGTTGAGGCCCCAAGGCCAACGTTAAAGTCCTGGAATATTCTAAACAATTCAGGTGCAACAAAGTATATGCCCATAAATGCACCTGCGGCGAATAAAAAAGATGCCGGAACTATTATTGATCTTATAAGCTCTTTCTCGCTGTTTTTTAATGCAGGTGAAACAAACTGCATAACCTGGTAAGCTATGTATGGCATGGAAATAATCAATGAAAGTGCCATACATGAATAAAAATCAGCCATGACGCCATCGGTTGGTTTTATAACGAGCAATTAGA
>JAKAYN010000009.1 GCA_021826785.1 Thermoplasmata archaeon
CCTTCCATAGTAGCTTCTCATTAGCGAATTCATCTCATTTATATCGTTTTTGTACTTAATTTTTCTTATATAGTCGGTGCTAAGTCTCTTGATGTTATCACTTGTCCACTGAACCTTTCCAAGGCTCAGCTTATATTTATCAACATCAAACATGAGGTCTATTAAATTATAATAAAATGGGTGCAGCTTTTCAATCGTTGGAAACTTTTTTATTATCTTATCGAAATGTGAGCATGAAATACCCTCTATGGTCGATATTCTATCAATTATCTCCTTCTTTATTTTATCCTCCTTTTTCGGGAAGTACGGTTCTTCTATATTCGATGCCCTTTTAAACGATTTGTTTATTATCTCCTGTGATCTTAATATATTCGGTATGTAATCAAACACCTATAGGTATTATTATTATATATTAAAGCATTTAATTTTATTTATTATTAACTATATAACCGGCGTTTGCAAGCTCGGATCTTATCTTATCCAAATGCTGATTTTCATCCACTGTTAAGAACCGGCCGGATTTTTTCACAGAGAACGCGCTTTTTATAATTCCGTTTTCAATTAATATGTATGAATTACCGTATTTTGCCTTAAGGTAATCGCTGTAATAAAGGAAAAACAGATCCTTTGGCGTTATAATCATTGTATTTTTTTCGATAGGCATCTTTGAGTTTACATAAACAAGTTTTTTATCAGCTAAAACAATGGCCTCAGTGATTTTATTTTCTTTCTTTAATTCGGATACAGCGTTTATGTAATCATCATCAATGTCAACTGAGAACATTCTTTTATAATGATCATCATCAAAGAAGCCGAATGTATTTACAATTATATTTAACATGGTTTTTATCGCATCCTTCCTTGACACACTTTCATGTATGAATATGTATCTCCTTTTGTAATCACGTGCCAGTGCATTTATTCTGAATAATGATTTTATGGCTGCCTTTACATTATATGATTCATGCATCTCCTTAATGATATCTGACTCTGTTTTGCTCTCGTTTAATAATATTTTAACTATTTTTTCCTCTATTTCATTTAATTTCCTTGACCTTATTGAACGGTATATGCTTATAATGTTCTTTGTTATGTACGCATTATTATCAAATGGCCCATTGAAAACGTATAAATAACCAGACTCAAAGTACTTTTCTATATCAACAGGCTTTATTCCTGAGTACATTGCCTCTATATCTGTTCTTATGCCAAGGTAAATGTTTTCAAGCTTATTGTAGTTCAATGGTTGCTCTATCTTTTCCGGATTAAACACAGATATAAGATCATCGATTTTATCTATAACAGAAACGTTAACATTGCATAAATAATGACCGTACATCTTGTATCCATATTTTTTTAGATCATTATTATAATCAATGATAATATTGTAATTTTTGTATCTATTATTTATGTAATCAATGAATGATTCCTCAGATGCTTTTTCCAGCTCAAGATTATCAATCCATAGCACTGATCCTGTATCTGTTATCTTCATGAATCCAGATTCGTGGCCATTATCTATGAATATTGATGAATCATTGTCAGAAAACCTTCCAAGGTATATTAAAAGAGGATCAAGAACATTTACAATTAACCTTGCTGGTTCAGAATCTTTAATATTACCATAGTATACATCGTTCTTATAGTACAATGGAACCTTTTTTGATAGATCAATCCTTGATGGGCTTATCCAGAAGAACCTTGTTATCTCCTTCAATGTTACAGGGCCAAATTTATCTATTAGATCTTTAATATTATTTCCAGTTTTGTACCTGTAAAATTTATTTCCATCGCTTATTATCTCAATGCGGTACTCCAAATCCTTTATAATGGCCTTTACAACGGAATCTCCAAGACCGGTTAGCCTTGAAATCTCATTTATGCCAAGGCCTTCATCTATGTATTTAATTATCTTTTCATCGTTCTTGCCGGGGTTATCCATTCTAAGGTAATGCAAGGTGTCCAGCAGCCAGTCTGAAATATAAACGTATTTATTTTTTATTGCCCTTGTATAATATATTTTTTTATCCTCAATTAATTTTTCAAGATCGTTAATTTTAAAGTTTTTAACCCTTGCCTTTATGTTATCCAATGAAAAGGCAAAACCGTACTTTTCAAAGTATTCATCAACGCTACTGCAAGGTTGTGAAAAATAGTTTATCCTCTTTTTATTTATATCCTCGCTTTTAATATTTACAAGGTTTTTCAGGTCATAAGATGTTATATACTGCTTTACAAACATTGGTGTTATATAATCATTGATTATAATCCCATCTTTTATCAATTCGTTTAATGCAGTCTCCATTTCATTCTCATTAACAGGTATCTTTATTATTATTTCATCAAATGACAATGGCCCATATGATTTTAATATTAATTCTATGGCCTTTTTTAAAGCTTCCATTCTATTTATTTTACTTACCTTAATATTATTTTTTATGTATAACGTTATTTTCTCTTTGATGTGCCTTCTTATAAGGTATGAAGATTCCAATTTTATAAGAGACGATTCTATAACATCATCATCGAGGCCTGTCTTTAATTTTATATCCTTAAATGTGCTGTTATCTATAATATTAAATATCATTATATCTGTATCATTTAAATCATGATTGCCCTTAAAAAGTGCGTAAAATATGCTGTAGTAATCTATTGACGTCCACTGTGTAGATCTCACAAAAACTGATACTATTTTATCACTGTTTATTAGTTCCTCATTTACATTATCAATATCTATTATTGAATAATCATATGGGCCATTGTACCTTCTCTTAAATGGGTCTATGTAAAGAAAATGCCTTGCAAATGCCATGTAAGATTCAATGTTATTTATCGTTGGTATTCTGTTTTTATAGTAATTCTCAACAAGCTTTGAATCATTTATAATGAAGTTTATGCTGTTTCCATATATCTTATCAAGCAATTTATTCTGGAATTCCCTAAGAAGCCTTGACTTGTCCTCCATTAAAACAACATCGGATGCACCTGCCAATATAAGATTGTATGAAAATGGGCTTGTTTCCCTTGAATAATCATTTATTCTAAATCTATTCTTTTCAATGACATTTTTTATGTATAAAAGTGCATGCTCTCTATCCATAACATCATTTAAGATCTCATTGTACGTTTCATTTATAACAGGGAAGTTTTGAATGTTCTCAAGAACCCGGAGAAGCTTATCACTCCTAAGCTGCTGCCTTGAAACAGGAACCTCCGAGCTTTTATACTTTCTAAGAACCATCAATGCCCTTGTTGCACAGTACCTAAACCTCTGCTTAAACATCTCGGTGTTTTCTATGGATCTTCTTAGAGCATCATCAAAGTTCTTGGATGTTAACAATGATGTTATTTCGCTTATCTTTATTTTTTTATCAAAGCTCAGCATAAAACCATTATCGTTAACGCTTATTCTTGTGTTTACCCCATATTTATTTGATATTAAATATGCATATGCCCTGGAGAGGGCATCGTTAACCCTCCTGCCAAGTGGAATATGAAATATCACATTGTAATTCTTATCGATGTAACCCTCTATTAAAAGAAAATCATCAAGCGGAATGCCATATGGCTCCTGGGCCTTTATGTATGAGACAAGGCTCATGGCGCCAAACTCATCTATGTAATAATTGTTTATTAACCATTCTTTTGCAGTCTTTTCATCCATTGAGGATAGTTCCATTCTAAATCTTCCTATTAAAACGCCAAGATCATAGCTCCTTGGCAGGAGTTCACCCGTCCATGATGGAACAGTGGGCGTCATGCCTGTGGCATCACTTACCATAACACGGTTTCTTACGGTTTTTATGAACCTGTAAGTCCTGGCGCCGAGAACAAAGATATCTCCCTGCCTGAGCTTTTCAACGAACTTATCGCTCAGCTGGCCTATCATTCGGCCATGCTCATTGAAAACATTGTAATTTGCCTCATCAGGTATTGTTCCAACATTCATGAAGTATATTAGCCTGGTGCTCCTCTTCTTTCCAAACGTCGAGGATTCCTCATCGTACCAGATCTTTGAGTAAATGGTGTTGCCCTCGATCTTTCCAGATAGATACCTTAACGTGTATATAAAATCCCTGTAATCAAGATTATGAAAAGAAAACGAATTCTTTATTACCTTATATGCCTCGTCAACGTTCCATGTTTTTTCAAGAGACATGCCAACAAGTGCCTGTGAAAGCACGTCCAGTGGGTTTAATGGTACCTGAACCTTATCTATGTTATGGTCATAAGCAGCTTTTGTTAGAACAGTGCACTCCATTAGATCGTCAATATCAAATACAACAAGCCTACCCTTTGAAAAATCCCTTACACCATGGCCGGATCTTCCTATCCTCTGCAGGGCCCTTGAAACTGATTTTGGACTGCCTATCTGTATTACAAGATCTATATAACCTATGTCTATTCCAAGCTCAAGTGATGTTGATGTTATAACGCACTTTAGCTCACCGCGTTTTAATTTATTTTCAACATCCACTCTTGTCTCCTTTCCAAGCGATGAATGGTGTGCCTCTATATTCTCTATGCCACGTGCCTTTAACCTCATAGCAACATGCTCTGTAGAACCCCTGGTATTTGTGAATATCAATGTTGTTTTATGTGAATTAACAAGATCAACTATTATATCATACATCTTTTCAGTTGCTATCTCATAGCTAACCTTTGTAAGGTCCTTCGATGGCGTTATAACCTTTAGATCCAGATACTTATTTGTTTTTACCTCTATTATCTTGCAATCGCGCTTTTTTTCCCCATCATAGCCGCATAGATAAGAAGCTATTAAATCAAGTGGTGCCTGAGTTGCCGAAAGGCCTATTCTAACAAAGTTACCTGCTATGTAAGCAAGCCTCTCAAGGTTTAATGACAATAATGATCCACGTTTTGTTGCTGATATTTCATGTATTTCATCAACTATTACATATTCAACACCGAAGAATTTCTCACGGAACTTGCTGGCAGTTAGAACCAATGATAATGACTCTGGTGTTGTTATTAATATGTGCGGTGGCTTGCTAAGCATCTTGGCCCTTTCCTTTGCATCCGTATCACCTGATCTTACTCCTATTCTTATCTCAGGAAGATCTATGCCATGCTCAGCCGCTATATTATATATCTCATTTAAAGGTGTTTTTAGATTTTTATTAACATCATTGGCAAGGGCCTTTAATGGGCTTATATAAACACAGTATATCTTGTTTTCAAGGTTTCCAGACCTTGCCCTTATAAAAAGCTCATTTATTATTGATAAAAATCCGGTAAGCGTCTTACCAGTGCCAGTTGGTGATGAAACAAGCACATTTTTTTTGTTATGTATCAATGGTATCGCATACTTCTGTGGATCGCTTAGCGAATCATACTTTGAGTTAAACCACTCTGCAACTATTGGATCAAGAAACGGAAACTCATCCTCAATTCTGAAATCTGTGTACATAAAGACCTTATTAAAATGCTTAAAACTATTTAGCTTTTGTTAAAATCGCATTTAATAAAAAAGTTTTTATTATCTTTAAAAATATTAAAAAATGAGAATAGGAGATCGCGATGTACCGTCAATTGGCTTTGGAACATACAGGCTTGGTGGTAGTTCCACACCAATTTATGATAACGATGATAATGATATAAATATTATAAGTTATGCCATATCAAAGGGATTAACTGTTATAGACACGGCGGAATACTATGGTAATGGCCATACAGAGGAACTCGTTGGAAAGGCAATAAAGAATTTTAATCGTGATGATCTTTACATAATATCAAAGGTCTGGCATAATCATTTACATTACGATGATGTGATAAACTCGCTTAAAAGAAGCTTGAAAAGGCTTGAAACCGATTACATAGATTTATATTTAATACACTGGCCTAATAAATCAGTGCCGCTTAATGAAACGCTATCTGCAATGGAGTATTTAAAGGACTCAGGCTATATTAAAGATATAGGTGTAAGCAACTTCAATGAGGAGCTTATCGATGAGGCATTATCATCAATGAAAAAATACGAAATAGTTGCAAATGAGATAGAATATAATCTGGATAATGCATTAAACGTAGAAAATAATATAATAGAACACTGCATAAAAAATAAAATATCGGTTATAGCCTACTCGCCTCTGAGCCGTGGATATCTAAATAAAAGCGTTGAAAAGATAGCAAAGGATAATAAGATGAGCGTTGCGCAGCTATCCCTTGTATATCTGAAAAGAAAGTCAATACCAATACCAATATCCAGGAATAAAAAGCACATAGATGAAATAGCGTATGTTCTTGATAAAAACATAAATGATGACGTTTATATCTCAATAAGGAATTCAATATTATGATCATTGATTACATAAAAGAGCACTCGGAAAATGACAATGAGGCATCTATAATAGCCGCAATGATGTACGCAAAGGCCATAGGCATTGAGTACAATTTTGATATAAATCCATATAGATCTAGATATCCTGAGATTTACAAAAAGATGGAATCAATGCTAAATAATGTTAATATAAAAGATATATTATTTTACAGGATAGACTCAAAAAGAGATGATATTAATAATATAATAAAAAAATTCAATGAAAATCTTGTTTATATATCACTGGCAGGCACACTTGGTTACGCATCTCTATCTTCGATGTTTGGGCTTCAGCTTCTATCAGGCTTTTCATGGAATGTTAAAAGATTCAATGAGTTTAAAATTGATGAATTGGAAACTATGCAGGATATGATGCAGTATATAATAGAAGAAATATGGAAATTCCTTGAGGAATTTGTTAATATCGGTGTTGCAATAGAGTTCTATGGTTCTTACACAACAAACATTGCCATGCCATTAAGGGAGATGCTTGATTCAAACATAAAAGTCAACAAAACAGATTTGAAAATAGATTATTTTAAATCACTTCCAGATAATGAAAAGGAATCATTTGTGAAGAAACTAATATCATAAATGTATTATTTTGCATAATAAATTAGTTATTAATGTAATTTTTTTAATTTGTAAAAAAATCTTTTTATGCTTGAATAGATCATAATAGAATGAAGGTTTATGCAGAGATTTATCCATATTCAAAGAAAAGCGCATTATTAGATGAAATAAATTCAATATCGCAATTTGACGGTGTTGATATACCTGATAATCCAATGGGCTATCCAACAATGAGTCCCGAGGTTATAGCATATTTGATTAAAGATTATTATAATGATAAGGATATAATAATAAATCAAAGATTAAAGGACATAAATGAATTAAAGTTAAGATCGACAATTAAAACTGCAAGGTTCATAAATGTATCCATGGCATTTACACTTGGCGATGATCCAAAATATGGTATAAGTATAAACGATGTAACATCATTAATGGCGCTTGAGATTGCCCATAAAAAGCATGTACGATCAGGCCTTATACTAAGTTTGAGAAAACCAGAAAATTTGATAAATGAAAGATTAAGCCTTGATGCTGATTTCTTCCTTGGCACAAACTTTGACGGTACTGTTAAATACAAGGATGATAGAATAATACCATATATTATAATAGAAACAGAGAAAAACAGGAATATTATAAGTTCAATGAAACAACACAGTTTCAATTTAAATGAATTATACGATGTTATTTCAGTTATTGATTATAAATCCATTTTGCTATCATGCCCAGGAGATTTCGAATCCCTTTCATATATAATAAACAAACTCTAATTTTATATATTATACATTGATATTTAGATGTGGAAGGATTTTCTCCAAGGGCCTGGCAGGATGGAATAACATCTACGGTGATATCAAATATAGAAAATAAAAGCAAATTAGCTCTTGAGGCACCAACAGGATCTGGTAAAACAAGCTTTATACTTTACATGGCATTTATTTCAGGAAAAAAATTTATATACAGCGTTAGAACGCATAATGAATTCACGAGAATATATGAGGACAATAAAAGATTCTTTAATCTTGATATTGCATACATGTTTGGAAAGAAAGCGCTCTGCCCACTTCCAGAGCGCTGGATTGAGAATGATGATTCTGACCATGATGTCTGCACAGGCTGTTTTTTAAAGGATAAAACAATAGATATAAAATTTAATATGGAACCTGAGGAGCTATGCAGTTTTTTATTAAAAGAATCCATGGAAAATATAAATATAGATATAAAAAACAGGGTTCTTGTGAAAAATGAAAAGGGCGATTATTACTACAAAAAGAAAGAATCACTTGGTTTCTGCCCATACTACTCTGTAAGATTGTCCGCTTTATCCCATAATATTATAGTTATGACTTACAATTATCTTTTAAATCCAGGAATAAGATACAGAACCTTTGGGCTTGAGAATTTTGGTGATTACTGCATAGTTTTTGATGAGGCACATAATATAGATGATTTTATAGAAAACCTTGGTAGATCGCTGAGGCCTAAAAACGTTGAAAAAGCAATAGAGCAGGCCATGAAATATTTTCCTGTTAAAGAGTATAAATGCAACGAGAGAACAAGGCTTGGCATAATGCTTGAGAAGCTTCTTTCTGAGCTTAATTTAAATGAATCTAGTATATTAAAAAGGTTTTCCTTTTCAAAGGATTTCACTGAAAATCTTGATCTTGACATAATAAAGAGATTCTCAGATCTATTCAATGATATAAATGATAAGAGCCCTGTGGGCAAAAGGCACAGGAATTATCTCGAATCAATATACAATTTTCTTTACGATGCATTGAACTCTGCGAACTCTGGTTTATATTATTACAATGATAAAAATGGTATTCTATTAAAAATCATGTACTATGATGTGTCATCATTTTTAAGATTTTTGGATAATTCACCGGTTATATTCATGTCTGGAACGATGCCGTCACCGTTGCATGTATCATCAGTATGGGGCTTTGAAAATATTATTTATATATCCGTGGAAAAGATCTATAAAAATTCCGGTGGCGAAAAAAGGTATCACATTATAACCGGATTTACGACAATGAATAAGTACAGATTAAAAAATGAAACATGGGAATTAATGTTAAAAAAATACATGGATTTCATCATTGAAAAATATAATAATGCATCTGGATCTGTTATAGTTGCGGTGCCATCATATAATATATTATTAGGAAATCCAGGAATATCATCAATGATTGACGACAAAATTAGGGAGCACGTCATTATTGAAACAAAGAAATTATCATTTTCATATGTTAGGAACAGGGCAATGAGGGAAAAGCTCTTAATATTTTCAGTACATGGCGGTAAACTTCTTGAGGGTGTTCAGCTTGTCAACAAAAACAAGAGCATGATAAGCGATGTTATAATAATGGGATTACCCTTAATACCAATGGATGATTACAGATCAGACAAGATAAAGTTCATGGAGATTCAATCAAAAAGAAAGATGCATGATGAGCTATACTATGAAAATGCAATGATAAAGGTAAAGCAGGCCGCCGGCAGATCCACAAGATCGGAAAATGATAGCGCAGATATATGGCTCTGCGATGATAGATTCTCATCGTCATACTGGCGTGAAATTTTCATTAACTAACAGGCCAGAAGATCTTTGCAAGCTCCACTATTACAGCCATGGCTATTCCTATGTATATTATAAGCTTGGGGTCCAGGGCTGGCCCCTTTATCTCCTCCTCATTGAAGTACCTTATAAGTCCGGCACCAGACTGGAAATTCTCATTTGTATTGTTCTTTGGCATAATTAATCGAATTAAAATGTTAAATTTAAACTTTTCATTTTTATAATTTTATTAATGGTTTTGATTTACTAATGCACAAATTTATGGTAAACTTCTAATCATCACTGCTGTGGATTAATAATTTCATTATTTTTTTATATTAAATATCATATAAATATTTATATATAATTTTTATAACTATACGCAAGAATAATATAATACATAGCAATTCATGATTATGCTCCCGTGGTGTAGTCCGGCCAAGCATTAGGGACTCTCAATCCCCCGACTCGGGTTCAAATCCCGACGGGAGCAAACATTTTACAGTAAAATATTAAATAGCATTTATTTAAGTAAAAAATTGCTTTTGCTATGAATTAAAATTAATTTATTATATCCTTCAATGGAACAGCATAGGCATAATTTGTTATTGAATCCTCTATTAATGTATTCCCAACGATGAGTGGCTGCTGTATTGCATAGATGTAATCTGTTGTGTAATTTGTTATTATCGAACCGGTTGTTGCGTTTATTACTGTTATATTATTTAGATCTGGCACAAAAAGCATATTATTGTAATAAGCTGGTTCATCATGCAAAAATGCATAAACGCTAAGTTCGGGTGATTTCCAAAGGATCTTTCCATTTGTAATGTTTACAGCTATTATCTTATGATCTATTATTGATGGAACATATGCTATATCTTTAATTACCAGCGGTGAATTTCCATTGTTTGTACCACCAACATGGAACCTGTTTGTAAGATTTTCATTTATTATTATCTTACCGGTTTTTATGTTTGCAACAACAAAGACCTGCTTTATGGATATTTCCTTTAGTTCCGGGCCATAGTATATTGGATATCCAGTAAAGGAGTCAACTATATCTCCATTGTATATTGCTGGAACAGCATCGCCTGCCCCTGAAGTTGCCGCAAAAGGTAAATTTATTATTTTATACAAAGTTCCATTTGAATATAATTCAACAAATGCAGACATATTTGTTGGATAACCTGATGAAAACCCTGCTATTATTAAATTCATTGGCTTATAATATAATAAAGATGCCATGTTTGCGGAACCGTTGTAATGGTATTCCCATATTGTATTTCCATTTGTTAAGTTCATTGAGTATATGTTTCCATCGCCGCCGTCCCATATTAGCTCATTATCTGCTATTACACCTGTTGGCATTGCCTGGGCCATTGTTAAATGTAGCCACAGTGGTTTTCCAGTCGTTGCATTAAATGCAAGAATTACGGTCAAACCTGAGTATTTGCCACGATAACCGCCGCCAAAGGCATTTAATAAACCCTGATCATATGTAAAGAATGCAGATCCAAGACCGACATAGCCTATATTTTTATAAACAAGTGTTTCGGACATTATTGACGATGGAACACTAAGTGAAAATATAACTTTTCCAGTTTTGTCGTTTATTCCGTAGACCATGCCATCTGATGATGTTATGTAAACAATTCCATTTACAATTGTCGGTGCAACAACGTCACCGACCATCTGTGTATATCCTGGAATCCAGCCATAGCCAAGCTCTTTAAAATCCTTATAAAATACACTTATATTATCTTGAAAGGCATCATACTGTTTTAAAGTCCATTTTGCTGAAAGGTTTCCGTGGTATGTATTATCACGTGAATTGCTGTTTGCATATTCAATATACGATGATGGCCCTATTTTTACGATACCTGTCATATTGT
>JAKAYN010000010.1 GCA_021826785.1 Thermoplasmata archaeon
CTCTCACTGAACGTTAATTTATCCCTCTCTGATGATTTTACCTCTATAACCATTGAGTAATCATCACGGATTGCAACAAGGTCTGCACCGAGTGAACCGGCAGCCCTTGTAACATAGAATGGCCTTTCAATAAGTGATGATAAAACGTATTTATAATATGGATCCTTATTTTTAGAGATCTTTTCTATGGATCTTTCATCGCCTGAAAGTATGTTTAAAAGCTCCCTCTCGTAGATGCTACCGTTCATGGCCTTATATCTTAAGGCTGGCTTTAATTCTTTCCTTAGTTTCAGCGAGCCTCTTAAGTCTTTCAGCGCTTCTTTGCTCTCCCTCTTTATATCTTTTTATTTCATCATCGTTTTCAGGCTCTATCTGTGGTATTTCCACTGGTCTTCCATCATTGTCTATTGCAACGTATGTAAAGAATGCCTGTGTTGTGATTTTTTTATCGCCTGTTATTGCGTTTTCAGAAAAAACATCTATCTCTATCTCCATTGTTGATTTTGTTGTGTACGTCACAAATGATCTTATTGTAACTATATCTCCAAGCTTTATCGGCGATATAAAAAACAGGCTGTCTATGCTTCCCGTTACTATATTTTTTCTTGCATGCTTATATGCAGTTATGCTTGCTATGTTGTCCATCCATTCAACAAGCCTGCCACCGTAAAGTGCATTTACAACGTTTGTATCCTCCGGTAAAACAAGCCTGCTAATCTCAACCTCCGAATCTTTTACCTTCATGCTAGCGTATAATAATATGATTTAAAAAAATAATCAAATGCAAAAAATTAATTAGTTTAAAAATAACAGGGCTAAAAATATATATGAAAAAACAATAATGGCTATGTGGATAGGTGGCAGAGAGGTTATGCGTGGGACTGCAGATCCCATTTACTAGGGTTCAAATCCCTACCTATCCTTTTATATACATAAGAGAATAATTTTTATGCTTGTTTGGATTATATTAATGAGGTATTATAAATGCCCACAACTATTAAGAAATTAAACAATGAAGATGTAGAAGCACTTATTGAAGTTGCCAGAGATTCATGGAGGTGGGCATATAGAGATATTTACAGTAATGAATTCATAGAAACATGGATAGATGAAAAGTATTCTATGGAAAAGATTTTAAAGGAAATAATAAGGTCCCAGCAAGATCTTGATATAATATTTCTAGGATCCTTTGATGAATCAACACTTACAGGATTTATCGAATTAAAGATGGCCGATAATGAGGCTGAATTGCTTCGCCTATATCTAAAGCCAGAATACACGCATAGGGGAATAGGGAAACTGTTGCTGCTGGAGGCAGAGAGAATTATGACGAAAAGAGGTATTGTAAAATGCCGTTTATACGTTCACCGGCAAAATTGTATCGGTATATCATTCTATAAAAAGAATGGATTCGAAGTTAAGGGCATTAATGGTGATGATTTTGTAATGGAGAAAAAGTACATGTCTTAGCGATAAAAACTGAATATACATCTAGATTTTTCTTCATTGTGCTTAAAGTGGCAGTCTCAATATTTTTTTGTCGCTGTTTTGATGGTAGTGATGTTAGGTGTGTCACAAGCTGATTCATACAATAATCATGCGTAGAGTCAGGTCTATGCCACAGATATATTTGGAATACATGTAGCTTGGATGTACAATAATTGACAGTACTTTGCAACCTACAACAATGGATATTTTCAGTTGAATTCAAATACGGTATTGGTAACGAACAGTGGCGGTTTTTTGATAGTGGATCTATTCTAGGCACATCAAGCCTTGAGCAGTCGACGGAGTTCTACAGTAGCGTTGATTATAGTTTAAACAGTGGCCTCTGGCAACACTTAACGGGTACCTTGGTAAACGGGATGCAATATGTAGGAAATGGACTCTACGAAAACTACGTCTATATCTATGGGACAGGCTACTACCAAACCAACTGTGGCGAGATACCAATTGGGTTTGACGTAAGTTTTGACGATTAAGTTTATAAAGTAAAAATTTTTCCTTTTATGTGATGGTATATGAAGAAGATAGCTTTTCTTGTGATAGCTCTCATTTTTGTGGGAATTATGGTTAACTTTATTCCAGTATCAACATTATACCTTTGACACGTACATCCATAAGGAATACCAGGATAGATTCTCATCAGGCACATCATTTGAGTATTACAATGTATATAGCGGAATTGCCGGAAGGAATGGAACCATTGATGATCTATTTTCTTCTGACATTTTTGAAGTTTACCTTAACAGAAAAGAAGAGATCGAAATGGACTGTCTATTCAGATATGGCGATATATGTCTTGTTAGATCAGGTTCAGGGTATCTTTTCAGGCTCATGAAAAACGGCAAGATAATGGGTTTTAAAAAGTCAGGAGTGAGAAGAATATATGGCAAGTTAATAACCGCAATTAGATGGTATTTAAATGGATTATTTCCGCCACAGCTTTATATTCCTATAATGTTCTTTGTGGTGCTTATACAGTTGTATGCCATCATATAATTAAAAAATATCCTGGAATTTTCAATAATATCGCAAATGTTACTCATATCATTTGTTGTTCTTATTATTGGCTCACACTTTAGCCGGAATAAACTTGCAACCATTTTTGAAATTTCATTTCTGGGAAGCTGGAAACGTATTGCCATATCAAAGCTCGTGGCCATTGCCCTTGGACTTTTGCCATTCATGATAATAGAAGCTGTTATCTTGCTTATAACAAAAAATGTATCTTTTGTTGCGCCTGTCCTTATTTCAGTCCTGGTATATGCATCCATCTCAATTCTGGCTTCTCTATCTGGTTCACAGTTACCGCTTTTGTGATAAACATTATGTTTGTCGTTTTAATTCCAATAGCTGCGGTAATTCTTATAGAAAATTATGCAAGTCTTGATGTATCTTCAGGAACACCAATGGGTTTTATACTTTATTTTCTGGCACCTTTAGCCAGCTTCGAATATTCCAAAGACGACATTATCAGTGTGTATCCACCAACTGGTCTTATGATGGCCTTCTTCTTAGCCGTGATAATGATAATTGTATATTCCTACTTATTTCAGCATCAGGAATTTAAGCCTTAGATTATAATAAAAGATCACAAGAAAGGAGTTTTGCTATATTCCGCTGATTTCCCTTATTCTGGGCTTTAAAACTTTATTTTGGCTGACAGTCAAATATTCAATTAAAAAGAGATCAATAAATATAAAGTCAAAATTTATATACTGAAATTTGGTATATAATTTTTATGAAAAAGGGAACTGCAATAGCAGTGATTATCATAGTAATAATCATAGCATTATTTATATATGGAATTATACCATCCATTCTTAATGCTAGTCCTTCATCAATGCACCAGGGCAAATCATATTACATTTATGGAACCGTGGAAAGCGTCTTTACAATAAATAACAGGACTGAAATGCTTATAAATGATAATGGCAATAATTTCTATGTTTCATACAACGGCCCTGGCCCATCTGTGAATTCAACAGTTTTAATATATGGAGTATATGATGGAAATACATTTCCCGGCCTTGGAGCCCATTTTGGCTATGACTTGCATGCGATTAATATCTATAAATGGTATTATGAAATTAACATAAAAACATAACTTGGAAAATTATATGGAACTTTTTATCTATAATAAATTTTGATTCTTCTTTATAAATGGCCATTTTAAAACTTTATATATAATATTATGGCATAAAACCAATATATTTAATTTTAGTTAATAATAAATATTTTTATTTTCCAGCTCTTATTAATTTCATAGTTTCCAGGAGTGTTGTATCCACATCCCATCTATGACTTCTGAAACTTTTCATATTTACTGAAATATCAGGTTTTATATTATAAAATATCTGCTTTTTCGGGTATTTTAGCATTAATTTTGACGAAATCCTGCCCTTAAGACCAGGAACATCCAGAGAAAAACCAATCGTATTCGTGAATGCATTTGCCGGCTGGGAAGGTTGAATTCCAATAATAGTTGCACCGCATCTTTTCAGTACATCCAAAAGATCAAAACCGGCGCTGAATGTTCTGGAAGAACACAGGGCATAAACCTTTATTCCTTTAGCAGGGCTGAAGTTTCTCTCATAATATGCAAAAGTTTGTGATAGGTTAACTGTATCATTCCAGCCATCTTTATTAATTCCTCTCTTTCCTGAACGCTATTTATGCATTTCATCAAAGTTATATCCATCAAGTGTTCCTTCATTCTCTCTTTGACTATATTGCCTTTTATACAATGATGAATGCCTTCTATATCGTAGCCGGTATCTATATCAAGAATCTTGCTTCCGTATAAGAAATAAGCCAAAATGTAAGCCAGGTAAGAATTACCACCTGAGTTTTTCCTAAGATCCACAATGAGAATATTAATATTATTATCACTCATGGTTTTAAGAAGATTAACTATTGCCTCAGATGCTGATGAATCCTGGCTATTATTTTTTCAATATTTTCATTAGATTCAAATCCATAAGCTTTAACTCAATAAAGATTCGCTGGCACCAGAATTCAAAAGTGATTCGTAGCTTTCCCTGTACTTGGTCATGGAACCAATTCTTAGATATCCGATCATATTATCAATTATTTTATATGTTAGATCTGACTTCGATAATGCAAATTTAAAGGAATTATTTTCGATTAAACTGCCAGGCGGTTCTTTACTGCTAAATAGTGAAATCTTTTGAATTGAATTATTCTCCATGGATCTAAAGGTGAACGTTACCTTTTTTATATCACCGTTATTATTTCCAGTAAGCAATAAAATAGTAAAAGGATTCTTAATGGCATCTGCAAGATGGACAAGATTGTTATATATTCCATTGGCAGCCCTTATTTCAGGCATTTTTGTTAATAATTCTTCAACAGGGACATAATTAACGGCAAGAAGATATTGACCAATTAGACATTTTAATTCATTTTTATATACGCCAATTACCACAAGCTTTTCGTCTATAGGTTCAAGCTCCAGCCAGATTTTGCCAGTATTAAATCTAAGATCCATGGATGTATGGCAATCACCCAAGAGTGCAACTATTTTGCATGCAATAATATACATCTGTTCTATGTTAAGGGTTTCAGGCAAAGTATTTAAAATATTATCAACATTCATGTAAAACTTAATCCGTGAACCAGAGTTCATGAATGGATCTGGAGGTGCCTCAACTAATACTTTAAGAAGCTTTGATATATCAGATAATGCCTCTTCTTTTGTAAACTTTCTTTTTATATCCACAATTTTGAAATTATTGAAGTACATATTTAAAATTTATGATGGCATTTTTTATTAAATTAGATATTGATATGATATTTAATGATTAAATCAACGTTTATGGTTTGATCATGATTTATATATCAGAATATTTGGAACATTAAATCTAAGAAATTTAAATATAAATATACAATTCTATATTTAACATGTTTGGCAATATGGACAAAGATAAATTTCTTGAATATGCATATAAAAAGGATATCATCAAGATTACAGGACCACCATGCGACTGGTTAAAAACATACAACCTAAAATCTTGGGGTTTCAGGCGTTATGATAAAACTGAGAGGGCCTTTGCGTCATTTAAAACAGGTGATGTTTTTGTATTTCACTCAATGAAACAGGAATATTTACCTGCTGATCCTGGTATAAAAACCGGTATAATCGGCATCGGAATACTTTCATGTAAAAGGATAATAGATAATGAACCATACGATGGTGCATTTACGCCTGAAGGTTACAGGCCACTAAAGATCTATTTTTCAGATATAAGGTTCTTTGGAGATACAGATAAAATTGTGAACGAAAGTATAGCAGAAAAAAAGATCAAGGGCATCAACTATATCATTAAAGATATATATAATCTTACAAAAAATATAATATCATTTTCTGAAATGAGGGAAAACAACTGCGTAATATCGACACAGGGTGCGGTATCAAAAATTTCTCCTGAAAAATCTAAAAGATTATTAAAACTAATAGCTAGCAGGTTATATTGAAAAAATAATATTATTTAATATCATATTTTAATTTATTAAGACCGATCTCTCTCATTTAAAAACATTGAATACGGTGTTGATGGAAATGCTATAACATACAGAAAATGGTCATAATCCTGATTATTGTCATTTTCTTCTATGTCTTCCATGAACTGCCTGTGCAAATCTGAATATTTTGCAGCCATTTCTTTTGAAATCGATGAAAATGACATTGTAATAAACCCGTTTTTTATCTCTTCGTGGTAATATTTCATATCATCATTGGCCATGGCAACCTGCCTTGCTATTATTGATATTACAGCAGAGTCAGTGGTAAGAAACGATACCATAAGGCTCTTTAACTTTTCGCTATCTATATTTGATATGGCATTTATAAGATCCCTGGATTTTACACTGGTAAAAAGTTTCTCATTTATATTATAATATTTTTCAACGTAATTTTTTTGTCTCAACCTTAGCTTGGATTAATACCTTATCGTGGAGCATGCCCTTAATTATCTAATATAGATTGGATCTGCTTGTGTTTATAACCTTTGATAGCTGTGTCGCAGTCATTGGGCCATTGTTTATTATTAATGTTATTATCATGAGTCTTGTACTGTTTGATATGTTTTTTATCATCAAATCTAAATTTTTAATACCGTCCATACTGGCATATTTTTATATATGATAATAATCTAAGTATAAGTAATACTTATATGTATAATAAAAATTATATTAATCATACATCAAGAAATTTCAAGCTTGCAGTTGCAAATTCTTCAACATCTATGCTGGCAATGTCGGCATACAATTTAATTATTATATGGGTAACACTAAAAATTACAGGAAATACGTTTATTGCTGGACTTTCTGATAGCATGGATGACGCTACCTTTGATGCTAAGTATTGCAGTTGGATCCTTTGTTGAGAGAACCAATATAAAAAAGGAGCTTGCAATTGTGGCCACGGTTACCCGTGTTATTTTGGTAATGGCAATAATATGCTCCTTAAGCATTAATAATTATATTATCTTATCAATTTTTTTGGTTACATTCTTAATCGGATTCACTTCTGATATAATAAACACTATAAGGGCTTCATGGATGAAGGTTTTTCTATCTGAAAGTCAGTATAAAAGTGATGTCTCCATTATGTCATCGGCAACAATGCTGTTTGAGGGGCTTGGATTTGCAATATCCAGTTTAATAATAGCACTTGGTAATGTTAAATCATTCATTTTTCTTGATATAATATTTTTGTTTCATTGATACCGATACTTTTTATAAAGCATTATAGATATGGTGGATCAGGCCCAATAAATGAATACATTAAAAAAGGTATAAAATTTATAATCTATGATAAAAGAATTAGAGAAATTATAATAGTTGGGCTTTCTGTTAACCTTATACTTGGCATGGCAGCCATTATGTTTATATCTTTAATAGATGTTACTCTTGAACTTCCGGCAATTTACGTATCAATAATGTTTTGTATGCTTGTTTTCGGCGTTTCAATTGGATCTCTTATCGGTCAAAGGATTAAAGGCAGTCTTGGTATAATAAGCATTTTATTATTCATTTTTATTGCAATCTCATTTTTGCTTATATCATTTTCAGGCAGTGCCATTCTTGATATATTACCTATATTCTTTGTAGGTATATCAATTGGTATGGAAAACGTTACCATAAACACAGCTTTAATAGGTATAATACCTTTGGAAATGATAGCCAGGGCACAAGGAGCGTTTAACACTTTTACCGTTGCTGCAACTTCAGCATCCAGCATAATTGGTGGAGTACTTTATAAATATTCAGTGAGTTATTCGTTTATGATACTTGGTATATTCATGCTTATAATTGCAATTTTAATAAAATTTATGAGGAATTTCTATAACATAGTTTATTAATTTAAATCTTGCAATTTAAAAAGTCGTTTTAATAATATTTTCATTCGCCTGCAAGCTCGTCTATGCTTTTCTTTTCTGTGTTTACCATGCCTGGTGATTTGAAGTTAAGGGCAACAATTGTTATTACATCGACAAGTATCATAAAGCCAAAGATTGTATAAAGTATTGGCAATCCGTATAATGATATCAAATATGGTGTGTAAAGTCCAAAAAATGCAACCTCTATTCTTAATGAAAACCATATCAATCCCTGGCCACTGGCCCTTATGCTTACAGGCAGGTGCACGGTTGAATAAAGCCTGTTTATGATATCAAACCCAAGCCCAAGGCCAACAGCAAGCAGGACAGCTGTAAATATTAATAGATATATATCATGGTATATGAATGGGCTTCCAAGCATGTACATACCAGCTGCATAGATGGATCCGCTTATTATGTAAGTTTTTACCCTGCCTATTAGGTCAACGATATATCTGAATACAAAGACGGATAACAATGTAATTATAAATATCATGGCCTCAAGTTCATAGGATGCTGCCAGTGATAGGCCTAAAAGTCTAAATATATATGGATAGAACTCTCCATTTGTGGATTCAGGTATACCACACATCATGTACAGAAGAAATGCGAGCAGCATGTATTTTCCATATTTATTAAATAATTCTTTGTATGTATGTCTTTCATACATTTTTATATTTTTCTCATGACCACCAACCATGTCGGCTGTAGCCATCAACTCATTTTCGTTATTGTTTAGGGCATTGTATTTTGGCGATTCAGGCAGCTGTTTTCTTAAAAACCACACTACAAAGGCGATCATTCCAAATACTGCCCATTCAACTCTGAAAAGCAGCATTCCATATGGAACGAGCAGAACTGCAAGCAGTGTTCCTATAATGCCTCCAAGGAACCAGAGAATATAGGTAAATGAAAACAGGCTTCCTCTTTTATCCTTTGGTGCAAATTCTATTAGCAATGACCATGAGTTTGGTACATCACCGCCAACACCAAAGCCAACCATAAAAAAGAATATCATGGCCCAGTATAGATTAAATGTAAGTGCAAGCATTATTGCAGAAATCCCGTATATTATTGCATCAAATGAATAAATATGCTTTCTTCCAAATTTATCACCAAGCCTGCTTACACTGATTGCACCTGCAGCAGTTCCAAGCAGGGTTAAAAACGCAGGTATACCCTGTTCAAAGTGATCCAGATGTAAATACGGTATCAAAGGAATCAATGTTATTCCAGTTATTCCAAACATTGCCCCATCAAGAAAATCACCAAGGGTTGTTATCAATGTCCATTTTAAATGTAAAGATGATACCTTTGCATTGTCTATGTCATCTATTACATTAGGCATAGTATAAAATTTCTAAATAATATTTAAAAATTTCTTTATTTAAATAAGTTTTTTAAAAATACATAATATATTCAGCATTGGATTTTATAAAATTACCAAAACATTTTTATATTTTAAATAAAAACGTCGTAAATATATAAAAAATTCATCATGTTTAAAACCATTGATAAAAAAATCTTTTATATTAAATAGATATGTCGAAATAGACAGGTGTAAAAATGAAGATAAAATATATAATACCGGCAATCGTTGTTTTAATGCTTTTAATATCAGCTGTACCAGTAAGCCACAGCAACGAACCTGCAGCATCAACAAACAATTCTATAATAAAGGTCACTGGTGTTTCATGGTATTCTCCAGGATCAAATAAAGAGGTTTCGGCCGGCATGAATAACGTACCACTCTTTGTTAATTTTACCTCAGTGAAAACCGTTAATAACCTCAACGTTACAATAAACCTAAAATATTTCAATAATTCACCGTTTTCATGCAGTTACATAAACGGTCCAAACAAAGATGTAAAAAACAATGTATCATATAAAATATTTCAGGCCGGCGAACCAGGATTAATATATCAGTTCGTTAACATAAGTCCTAAGGCTGGTACCGGTTACTATGAAGAAGCCCTTGGCTATAACTACACATTAAACGGTACATTTTATAATGGCAACACAACATTTATAATACCATTGCTTGGCAGTGTTAAATTGTCAGTTCTTTCATCTTACTTTGGCGATGCATCGAATCATATAAACGGTACGCCAGGCATGAAAAACATCCCATTGACGATAATATTAGAAAACCTTGGAAACATGCCTGTTTCAAACGTCACTGTTATGTATAAACCATCCAATCCACTTACCGGCTTAAAACAGTATGAAAATATATCGGCAATAAACTCATTCGGTGTTGTTAACCTTACATTTATTGCATCGATAAACAATGCAAATGACTCATTTTATAAGCAGAACCTAACACTTTATTATAACGGTGCATACCATAACACAACGTTTATGGTTCCAGTAACGGGATACTCAAATATATCATTGATTAGTTACTACTCAAACCCGCCTTTAATATATCAAAACGAAAAGTTCGTAAAAATGACATTTATAATTGAGAACTCCGGGAATTCATTTAAAAAGAATTTAAATGTTTCATTACATTCTAAATACTTTAAGGTTGTATCTCCAGAATATTATGATATAAAGTACTTTGAACCTGGAGAATTAAACGTAACATTCTATGTTAATGCCATGAACGTTACAGGCGTTCACAAAATATATCTAAATATAAACTCAATGAATTATACAATAAATGAAAGAATACATTCAAATGGTTATAATAATTTAAAAATAAGCTCTGGAAGCATTAAACTGTTATCAAACACGAAGAAGCAGCTGATGACATTCTATTTAAATAATACAGGTAATATGACATTCCATGACCTTGAGATACATTTGCTAACGCCAAGCGTTATATCAATACATGTTTCATCATCAAATTTACTTGGCGCACTTGATGCAAACAACGTAACATTCTCAGAGATAAAGCCAGGGCAATCAATTAAGGTTACATTTATAGTTGAATCAAGCTCCCCT
>JAKAYN010000011.1 GCA_021826785.1 Thermoplasmata archaeon
CATGGTTCATGGAAAGGCCTGTGAAATTTATAATAACGAATATTACAATAGGCGTAATAACCGTAATATATGTCGTTTATATAATATCAATAATAAAAACCTATGAAAAGGATCCTGTTATATATAATATATTTGCGGGCATACTTGGCTTTTCATTTGCATTTACAATGGCAATGTGGGTTATAACCATGAAACCAAAAAATAGAAGATCATAAATAATAATCATTAATCAACATTTTTGGTTACTGTTATATAAAACTTTGAAATTAACCATTAATGCTGAGAAATAACTCAATAGGGCTTTCAGGCCTTATATTCCAGGGCATGGGACAGCTATCGCCATTGTTTACCTTCGATGGCATATTAAGCGTTGCCTCATTTGCACTTGGTGCAAGCCCGCTGGCATTCATAGTAGGAATGGTTGCATCGCTGTTAACAGGAAATACACTATACCAGTTCTCAAAGAGAACAGCAAGTGCACGGGGCTACTATGGCTACGCATCCTTTGGCGGTAAAAAATTATCATTTTACGTTGCATTTCTTTACATAATATACCAGATGGCAAACATGCTCTTTGTTATATCATTTTTGATAATGATATTCTCCCCGGCTCTTTCATATTTGACCGGTTTTAATATTCCATACTATTACGGTTTATTCACGGTTCTTATAATACTTCCGGCTTTTTATGCTGTGTACCTTGGCATAAAAACGTCATTTAAAACGCAGTTTATAATAAATATTATTGAGATTGTATTTGTGATAATAGTATCCTTTTCAATAATATTAACATCAAGTGATAATTCATACATTGTTTTCACACCAGTTTCTGGATATAAAAGCCTTTTCCTGGGATTCATCACAGGAAGCTTTCTGGCCTATACCGGTTATGGATCGATAGTTCCACTTGGTGAGGAGGCAAAGGTGCCTGAAAAGAACATAGGCCGTGCCATAGTAATAATGATATTAATAATAGGATTTATAGATATATTAATATCATACGCTCTTGTCATAGGCTTTGGAATAAACAACATGGGCAATTTCACAGGCACAATAATACCCGCATTTATTGTTATAAAAAAACATCTTGGCATTTACATGTCAGTGATTTTCTTTGCATTTAATTTTGTTATTATATACACATTGTTTAACACGGTTTTAACGGCATTAACAAGAAACATTTACGCAATGGCCAGGGACAATTTAATAGGCAAAAGGTTTTCATACATTAATAACCACGGAACCCCGGTTAATGCACTTTATTTATCATTGTTAATCTTTGCTGCATCATTAACGGTATCGATTTTAACATTCTATAAATTCTACTCATACAATGGATTTCTAGATGCCTTTATATTCTTTGCAACGTTAAGCACGATGGCAACGCTGATTATACATATTATAGTAAATACAGTTCTATCATTAAATAAAAGGTCCCTTGCATTTGATGTTTTGGCACCTGTAATATCAAGCGCAATCATAATCACAGCGATGTACTATGCTATTATAGATGCGGCATTTCCATTTAACTACTCAATTGTTATTTTAATAATATACTCAATTATAATTATTATTTATATATTTAAAAAGCATTAAATAACATTTTTGTTTAACACTTTTGATATTGCCTTTATCTTTGAGTAAAGCCTTGAAAACTGGTCCAAATTAAGCTGCTGTGCCGCATCACTGAGTGCCTTCGATGGGTCAGGATGCACCTCAATTATAACGCCATCGGCCCCTGCTGCTATTCCTGCAAGCGCCAGCGGCTCAACATACTTTGAATTCCCTGCAGGATGGCTCGGATCTATAATAACAGGGTAATCAACGCGCTCATGCAGAACCGGAACGGCAGAAACATCGAGCGTGAACCTTGTTGAGTTTTCAAATGTCCTTATGCCACGTTCGACAAGCATTATGTTATTATTGCCGGACATGGATATGTACCTCGATGATCCTATTAACTCATCGATTGTGTTTCCAAATCCACGCTTTAAAAGCACAGGCTTCATAGTTTTTCCTGCAGCCTTTAGCAGTGGAAAATTCTGCGAGTTCCTTGAGCCTATCTGTATAATATCCGCGTATTTTTCCACAAGCTTCAAAGATTCTAGGTCCATCGCCTCGGTGACTATGGACATGCCTGTTTCTTCCCTGGCCATTGCCAGTAACCTAAGACCCTCTTCACCAAGGCCCTGGAATGACTCAGGGTATGTTCTTGGCTTGAATGCACCGCCGCGTAAGACGTTGACGCCAAGCCTTTTTAAAGTCCTGGCCGTTTCAATGAGCTGGCTCTCGCTCTCAACAGAGCACGGACCGGCCATAACTATTAAAGATTCCTTTAAATTAATATCCGAAACCATCATATTTAATCATCTCTATTGATTTTAACACATTATCATTCGATAATATTGATGAGCCTATGAGCATTGCATTGTATCCCTTTGGCATCATTGATAAATTACCGGATGTGATCCCGCTTTCAAGAACGGATAAAAGGCCGGTTGATCTTATTAAATCGTACGCCTCGGCTGATTCGTCCTCTATTTTTAATGTTTTTAAGTTTCTCCTGTTGTAGCCTATTATGACATTTTCATCATTTATTATTTTATCGAATGCTTTTAGATCATGGAACTCTATTAATGCCTCCATTCCAAGGGATTTGATTTTTCTGTTTAATGATTTTATTTTATTTTTTTCCAGGAAATCTGCTATTAAGAGTATTGCATCGCCGCCGGCCATGTATGATGATTCTATCATATCATCATTTGATATGAAGTCCTTTATTAATATCGGAACATTATATTTTTGCACGGAGACCACATCCATTTGATTTCCATTAAAGTATCTTTCCTCGGTTAATATGCTCATCCCTGCTATGCTATTGTGTATCACGTCATAGTATTTAAAAATATCAGTATTTTCATTATTTACAAAACCTGATGGTGATCTCCTTTTGTATTCCGCTATTACAGCTATTTTGTTCATTGAGTTATGCCTTTTTATTGATGATGACATGCTTAAAATTTCTCTCGATCTCATGTTCTTTTTTATTAAATGCCTTTTATCGTTGTTTTTATAAATATCATCAACTATCATTTTAGGCCTCCAGAAAGTTTTTAATTATATTAATACCATATTCAGAGAAATAGCTTTCAGGATGGAACTGCACGCCAAAAATTGACATTTCTTTATTGTGGAAGCCCATGATCTCGCCGGTGCTCTTTGAAACAGCATCAACTATTATATTTTTGGGCTTATTAACAATGATTGAGTGGTATCTTATAACGGTGAACGTTTCTGGAATATCCTTGTATATAATTGAATTATAATGAATTACATCATCAAGCTCACCGTGCATTATCCTCTTTGATATTCCCAGATCTGAACCAAGGTAATATGCAAGGAACTGATGCCCGAAGCATATGCCAAGGTATTTTTTATCTGGATGTTTTTCAATAAAGTACGCTAGATTTCCAGTATCATTTGGATTTTTGGGGCTGCCAGGGCCTGGCGATATTATAATCTTATCGTAATCATCATTTTTTATTTTAGCATTCTTAACAACGCTTGCTTTGTACCCAAGCATCGATACGTACTGGTAAATATTATAAGTAAATGAATCGTAATTATCTATTATTAACACTTTCCTCATAGTAATCACCCATAACGGTCATGGCCTTTGAGAACATCTCATTAACCTCCTCTTCAGGTAAAGAATCCTTAACTATACCGGCACCGGCCCTTGTTGTTGTAACATCATCATGCGAGAATATTGTCCTTATAACAAGTGCCATATCAGTGTAATTTCTTGATATAATTCCTATGGCGCCACCGTATTCCCTCCTTGGGGTTTCCTCATAATTATTAATCAGGTCCATGGCGCGTTTTTTCGGTGCGCCTGAGACTGTTCCTGCCGGAAATACCGAGGAGAATATATCTTTTAATGATGCATCGGTTATCCCGGTGACGCTGCTTACCATGTGCTGCACCGTAAGAAATTTTTCAATGGCCATTGAATAATCGACCTTTACAGTTCCTGGATAGCATATCCTCCCAAGGTCGTTCCTTGCAAGGTCAAGGAGCATTCTATGCTCTAGCTTCTCCTTTTCACTGTTTATTAATTCTTTCTCAAGAATTTGGTCCTCATTAATACTATTGCCGCGCCTTCTTGTGCCTGCTATCGGCTTTATATTAATAATATTATTATTTAATGTAAAAACGTTTTCTGGTGAGCTACCTATTATTCGGGTGCTGCCAAATTTATAATAGTATACATACACAGATGAATCATTGTTTATAAATGATGATAATAGTGACCTAAAATCAACATTTTTAAGATAAAAATCCCTTGAAATAACAACCTGCAAAAGCTCGCCAGATCTTATTTTTTGTATTAATTCTTTTATCTTTGATGACATTGAATTATCGGTATAATTCGTTTTAAGTGAAATTCGATGGTTATTATTCCTTTTTAAATATGATTTATATGATCTTTCAGGTACTATAAATGATAAGTATGGATATTTTTCTTTTTCATTTATACCGTTGAAATGATTTGCCAGTGAATATGTGGCGCATGCCGGTATTGTAATGTTTTTATCAAGCATTTGATAGATCTCTGAATCAAGAAATTTTTCGGCGTCATTATAAAGGTTTGTATAATCGTTGGAAATAAAAAGATTCTCCTCACCACTGTTTCCGTTGAATTTGCAGAAATATGCGAAGTTTTTATCCTCAAACCTTTCTATACTATTATATATCATACCAATGCCTCAAAGAATTTTTTTAATTTCTCCGGTGATTTTTTACCAACATATGATTCTAAACCGCTGCTTGCGTCTATTAATTCAGGCTTTATTGAGGATGCAATATAAACATTCTCGGGTGATATCTTGCCTGCTATGCCTATTTTTTCATATTTGCTAAGCTCGGGCAATCTTTTTATTATTCCAGATCTGTCCTCAAAGAGTATAAAATCTGAGCCTGCATCCCTGTATTCAAGGTATTTTTTATCATAATCCTCATTTTCCATGTTTATTACTGATATAACCCTGGCACCTGTTGATTTTACATCTATAATATTTTTATAACTGTGCGGAAAATGCAGCTGCACAATGTCATCATCTATTGATTCCGGCATGGATGTGTAAACCGGTACGGCGGTTAAATTGTATGATTTTATTTCATTTATTAGATCTTTGGTCCCATGCCTTTTAACATTGTCATCAAGTATAACACCAAGAAAGTCCGCGCCAAGCTTACCCGCAATTAAAGCATCATCAATATTTGTTATGCCGCATATTTTAATCTTCATTGAAGATCCTCCTTAGCTGTTTATAAGCATTGCCAGATTCTATCTCATTAATGCATAGGTCATATGCACTCTTTATATCCTTTGAGATGTCATTAAGAACTAGTGCCGGTGCGGCGTTTAATGCTATAAAACTTGCAGCGTCACCGTTTCTGTTTTTAAACGCATCAATAACAATGTTAAAGCTCTTTACTGGGTCTTTCTCAATAATGTTTGATTCGTTTATTTTTTTGCCGGCAACATCGATTGGATTTAGATCGAATTTTCTGATGCCGTTCGAAACATAGTAAATATGCGAGTCCTCCTCGGGTGATATCTCATCCATTGTTGATGAGACAATAAATGCCCTTTTGCCCTGCTTTAAAATAACCGAAGCATAGACCTCAGCGGTTTCATCATCGTATGCCCCAAGAACGAGCTTATCGGGATCGAGCGGATTTGTAAGCGGTCCAAGAATGTTAAAAACGGTCTTTATTCCAAGTTTTTTCCTAACGTTTGAGAACCTTGCAAATGTTTGATTGTACATTGTTGCAAGTATATAAACATAGTTCTTTTCATTTATATTGTTTAATATCTCATTCTCCGTCATATCAAATTTATAACCAAGGAATTTCATTAGATCTGCACTGCCATGTGATCCTGTTATTCCAAAATTACCGTGCTTTGCAATCTTTATTTTTGATGATAGAAGTATTGATGCGGCAGTGCTCACATTTATCGTATTCTTATGATCGCCGCCGGTACCAACTATGTCTGTTAAACCTTTTACCTTTATTGATATTGACGATAGCTTTCTAATGCCCTTTGAAAAGCCGGATAGCTCCTCGGGTGTTATCCCCTTTATGTAAAGCGCTGTTAAAAATGCGGCCTTGACAGTATCCGGTGCATCAACGATTTGAGTTATGCAACGCTCGGCCTCCAATTCATCCATGTTTCTCTCATCATATATAAAATCAAGCCTCAACATCAAGGGCACCCCTTATCATCTTTAAATAATCTATAAAGCCATTTACATCGTTTTTATCAAGCATGTTTACAAGATAAGATCCTATGGCAACACCGGATGCACCACGTCTTGCAAGCTCAGATACATCATCAATAGTCTTTATGCCAAAGCCAAAGTTTATCTCCCTGGATTTTACAAGTGAAAATATCCTTGAGCATGTGTAATCAAGATCGTATGGTATATCTATGCCAGTTGACGGCTGGAGGCCATAGTATATCCATGAAAATGTTTTTTCAGAGACCTTTTTTATTACATTATCCGGGGTTGACGGTGTAAAAAATGGTATGTACTCGAAATGCATGTCATTTAATGTTTCTATAACATCAAAAGCCTCATCATAATAGTCTATTAAAAGGTCAGGTATTATCGATCCTGAAAAGCCAAGATTTGAAAGTATCGCAGCGAATCTTTCTATATCATCTATATCTGAATAATATGAAAGCGAGTACATCTTTATATTATTGTCTGAAAAATGTTTGAATATATCAAAGTAAAAATTTTCATTATAATTTTCATTGCCTATTCTATGAGTCTTTCTTATTGTTGGCCCATCATACCTTGGATCGTTTGATGGAAATCCAAACTCAATGTAATTTATTATATCCAATGGCATCGCCATTAGGAATCTCTTTAATGTTTCATTATTAGGATATCCTAGTGTGAAGTACGGTATTAGATTTTTCATGGGCATCACTGGAATATTGAAAGATCAAGCAGCCCGTGGCCGCTTACATTTATTAGCAACGTTTTTTTATCATTTCTATGATTTTTTATGTACTTTATTGCCGATGCCACCGCATGCCCTGATTCGGGTGCTATGATAAAGCCCTGGGTATTCGCAAAGATCTTTATTGCATCCTTTACCTCGGATTCTGATACCTCATCGCTTTTTATTCTTCCGTGGTTTATTAAAAGTGATAGCGACGGTGCGGCGCCATGGTACCTCAAACCACCGGCGTATATTTTTGGTGGAACAAAATCCGCCCCAAGGCTGTACATTCTAACCGCAGGAAGAACGCCGGCAGTGTCCATTAAATCGTATTTGTACTCACCTTTAGAAAACTTTGGAACCTCATGGGCCGTTGTCGCGTATATTTCGATATCATCGCTCTTTGGAAGGAATGGAAATGCAAAGCCGCCAAAGTTGCTGCCACCGCCAACGCAGCCAAAAAGAACATCAGGAAACTCACCAAGGAGCTCCATCTGCCTTATTGATTCTTGGCCTATTACACTCTGATGTGTTAATGCAGAGTTCATAACGCTGGCAACCATGTATCTATAATTATGATCCAGTGCATACTCAACAGCCTCGCTTATGCCTATGCCAAGCGTTCCGGGATGCTCTGGGTTCTCTTTTAATATTTTTCTTCCGAATTCTGTTAAATTTGACGGGCTTGGCACAACGTTGCTGTTATAAAGTGACATTACAACCTTTCTCAATGGCTTCTGCTCATAGCTAATTCTAACCATGAATATCTGCGATTTTAAATTGTAAAGGGATGCGGCAAGAGCCGTTGCAGAACCCCACTGGCCGGCGCCGGTCTCTGTTGTAACCCCGTTTGCAGATTCCTCCATTGCATAGTATGCCTGTGCTATTGCCGTGTTTATCTTATGCGAACCAGTTGCTGTTGCACCCTCGTATTTAAAAAAGATCTTTCCATTGTAATCAAGATATTTTTCAAGATTTTTTGCACGGATTAATGGCGTGGGCCTGCCTATCTGCAGGTACTTTTCCATAATTTCATCAGGTATTTTTTCATATCTTTTGAATGTAAATTCCTGCTTTAAAACCTCCTTTGGAAGTATTTTATTAAGCAGGTTTATTGATGAAAAATCGGTTTTTGTATCCCTTGGTGGCGGAAGCGGTTCCGGCAAATCTGGTGTAACATTATACCAATTCTCTGGTATTATATCATTACTGAGCAGTGATTTAAATTCCTCAGACATGATAATGTAATTTAAACATAATATATAAGCATTATTGATTATAATACATGTATAATTATTAAAATAATCTATTATAAATATCAAAATATTAATATATACAATAATAATCAATCTTCATGGATGACATTATAGTTGTAACATCAGACTATGTGCCTGGCCATAGAATAGTTAAAATCCTTGGTGTAACCTGGGGATTGACCGTTAGAAGCAGGGGCATTGGTGGAAACCTTGTTGCTGGTTTAAGGACAATAGCCGGTGGTGAGATAAAGGAATACGTAACATTATTAAATGACGCCAGGGAAACGGCACTGCAGAGGCTTATTCAATCGGCAAAGGCCCTTGGTGCAACGGCCGTTATAAACATGAGATTTGACACATCGGATATGGCACAGGCAATGACCGAGATCGTTGCCTATGGAACAGCAGTTGTAACCGAACCTGTTGAAAACCAGCAGACTGTAACATTGAGTTGAAAACAATAAATAAATAAATTATAAACATATTATTAAATTATGAAACCATTGATTTTTATAAATTTTAAGCACTATGAAAATGCAACGGGAAGGAATGCAGAGCTGCTATTAAATGAATTTAGAAGAATAAAAGACCAGAAGAACATTTATTATTGCCTTGGTCCTGGCGACGTGAGGCTTTCACTTCAGTTTCCTGACCTTAACATATATTCACAGCATGTTGATTATAATTCATATGGGCCTTACACAGGATCAATATCAATGAATTTCCTAAAAAGCATAAATGTGAACGGATCTCTTTTAAACCATTCAGAGAGAAGAATTAATATAAACGATATAAAAAAAACGATAGAAAATTCAAGGCAAAACGACTTTAAACTTGTTGTCTGCTCAGAGAACATTGATGAAATAAAGGACATTGCAAGACTAAAGCCTGACTACATAGCCTACGAGCCAAGAGAGCTGATAGGTGGAGATGTGTCAGTATCAAGTGCTAAACCTGATATAATAAAATCGGCATCAAGCATATGCTCTGAAAACAATGTAAAGCTACTCGTTGGAGCAGGCATAAAAACCAGTGAAGATATAAAAACATCAATGGATCTTGGGGCATCTGGTGTTCTAATAGCCTCTGGTGTCATAAAAGACCCGAAACCAATAAATAAGTTAATTTCATTAACCGATCATAAGATAGGGTAATAAAATGGCAAAGGAAAAAAAGGACGAACCAGTATTCCAGGAGCCAGAATTCGATGAAAAAGACTATTTAAACTATGAAAGGGAGCGCGCCAAGGCCATAGCCTTTGTTTTTGTACTCGGTGCATTAATCGGAATATTAACAGGTTACCTTGAGGTCTCAGGTCTTTGGTACATAGGCGTGCTTCTAATGATCGTTGTTATTTACTTCCTTAAAAGGCTTTTGATACTTATAAAGATGAGCATGCCAAGAACAACATGGCATAAGGTTATTCTCTACGGCGAACTAATTTTAACATGGTTTCTATTCTGGATCATAGCCTTGAATCCACCGTTCCACGTTGTCGCTGGACCACAAATCTCAAATTTGGAAATTTACAGTGATGGACACTGGAAGCCTGTTGCAGAGGTAAGCGGTTTGTATGATATCCCAACTGGCCATGACCAGCTTCGTGCCTATGTTTACTATAAATATAATATAACAAATGTTACGGTGCTATGTGATTCGAGCCTGATAAATTCGCATTATAAAAACGACTATGTGTACTTTAATGTAACCGGCGCATACGGAAATAAAGATACAATATCAATAACTGCAGATAGTGTCAGGGATTACACAGGAACATTTAACATATACTTTACATAAATAGAAAAGTAGATATTTTTCCTATATATACAGAATTAAGCAGGTGTGGTGTAGCCTGGTAGCACAAAAGCCTTCCAAGCTTTTGACCCGGGTCCAAATCCCGGCACCTGCATAAATATAAAAGTTCAATGCAATAATATAATAAATTATTGTTTTCATATCTTTGTTTATATAACTATGATCCGAATTTTATTACATAAAAATATCATTATATAATTCAATGATAATTAGTAAAATTTAATCTGCCTTCTTTTTGAACATTTTATTTATGACCCGCTCTAAACTTTTTATTATATTTTTATTCTTTTAATTATTT
>JAKAYN010000012.1 GCA_021826785.1 Thermoplasmata archaeon
GACCTTGAAACCCTGAAGTGTGGCCTGTATCTTATCTGCAAACCATATGGCATCCTCAGCCGTGGCAGAATCAGGCCATTCATAGACCATGTCGTGTTCCCCTTTTATAAGCGTGAATCCAAGGGATCTTAACCTCTCAACAACCTCGCTTGGTTTTGTGCCCTCGCTGTTAAATATTACCTTTAAATATGTTTTCATGTTTCATAATATAAGAATTATATATATTATTTTTTATCCCTTCCTATCTTTGATGGCCACCAGTTATATTTATCAAGATAAAGCATTATGGATGGCACGAAGAATGGCCAGCTTATAAAAGTATCTATTAAAACACCAAGTGCCAGGCCTATGCCTATTTCCTGCATTATGCCTATGCCGGAGAAGTAAAGTGAACCAAATGTGACAAAAAGTAATGAGCCCAAAGTTATTATAACGCCACCGTTCTGTATTATGCTCTGTTTTATTGCCTCATCGTTGCTAAGTCCCTTTATAACCCCCTCCCTTGCCTTTGTTACCATGAATATATCATAGTCAAGGCCAACAGCCAGCAATGTAATAAAAACGAAAAGTGGCAGGAATATTATTATTGGCAAATGTATCGCATAATAAAATATTCCATAGGTCAATGCAAGTGATACTATAACAGATGCCATTACCATTAGTATTAATCTTACAGGCGTGAATGCTGATGCTATCTGCAGCAATAGTATTATAAACACGGAGACTGCAAGTATTGGTACCATATTTTCAAATGAAGATGCGGTAAATGAATACGCATCGTTAAGATATTCTGTCAGGCCGCCAACGTAGGCCTTATAGTTATTTCCATCACCTGCTATTGCCGGTATCTCCTTTACAAAATTCGTTGACTGATCACTCCATGCAATGTTTGAAAGGTATATAATAATCTCGGCATACCTTGGATTCTTTCCTATGTACGTGTTTGTCTGGTTTATGTATTCTTTAACGTATCTGCTATTTCCATTTAAAAAGCTGTAATTTACATACGAGCCAAATGGATATCCAATACCAAGAACTGAATGAACATATTTGCTTTCAAGTAGCCTCTTTTCTATATTTGAAACCTCCCTGTACTCTGTAATATTGTATTTACCATTTGATAATATTGGCGATGGAAATTTAACTATTATATAGGATGGATCAAAGAGATCGTAATGGAAAGAGTCATTGACAACGACAAGTGATTGTATCCCGCTGCTTGGCGGCAATAATGAAAAGACATCCATGTTTGTTGGTGTTACAGAGTATATGTAAAGACCTGCAACGGTTGCTATTATAAATATTGCTATGAGCTTCTTTTTATTTTTTAATGTAAATTCTGATATATGCGTCATTGATCTTTCAAATGGTAATTTTCTTTTATTTTCAAATTTTGATGGCCAGTATGTTTTTTTGCCAAGAGAAGAAATAAATGCAATTAAGAATGTGTTTGCTATTGTTATGGCTATAAGGGCACCCATGGCGTTTGTTAGTCCATCATCGCTGAATAGTGGTATCTTTGATAACCAGAGAACAATGTAAGATATTGCAACGGTTGTGCCTGATGTGAATACGGCAAGACCAGCCCATTTTGCCGTTTCCTGTGATGCATCATTATTTTTGTCCCTTAACTCTGACCTGTATCTTGATAATATATATACAGTATAATCAGATGATATTCCAAGCAATAATATCATAAGCAATGTTGGTGTTATAAATGATATCGATGCATGGAATACATATTTATAGAGTATGCCGCTGATACCTGCTGTTATAACGGCCGCAAGTATAAATATAAGCAGGGGAATAAATGCCGCCACTGGCGATCTAAAGTAAATGCCGACTATGACTATTGATATCGATATGCCGATTAAAAGTGCTATAACAAGACCGTTTATTACCTCTGTTCCAAGCTGGCTGTCAGCAACAGTGTTTCCGGCCAGGTAATATTTACTCCCAGGCACCATTGATGAGTATTTAGATGTTATCTTATTTATTCCATTTATATTAGATGCTGTTAAATTGCCCTTATAATTAATTATAAAAAGCAGTGTCGAATTGTTATATCCAAGCAAGGAGCTTTTAATATAGCTTGATGGCAGAACTGGATAATCATTATATGCGTAGTTTTTTAATATACCAGAACTGCCGTAAACGAATTTACCTAGATTATTGCCTGATGTATTGTAAAGGCTGTAAAGATACCATCTGTATGATTCATTATTTATCTTTATAAATGGATCGTTTTTGAAGACCTTCATGCTTGAATTATATATCAATGAAACCATTCTATTAATTAAATTAAATTTTACCGGGGCACTTACATTTAATGATTCATACGCAATTTTATATGGGCTTGTGCACAGATCATTTTTAATAAAATATGTTATATTTTTGTTTTCCTCGATGCCATTCGATATGTACATAGCGCTGAATTCTGGTAGCGATGTATTTATATTCTCTGGATATTTATAATATTCATATAATGTATAATTTTTGGCAAGTGATATCATCAATGGATTATTTACCATATCCTGGAAATTCTTGCTTTTAACAGTGCTGTTTATCGCATTATTCATTATTGAAATTATATTTGTTTCATTGACATTTTTTATTGTTGAGTTCCAGTATCCAGAAAAATAATTTAAATATAATAATGGAAAACCTGTAAGGTTCTTTGATATATATTCATAGGTAATTGTATTATTATGAGTCCTTTCAAAGATAGATATATATTCTAGTGGAAGTCCAAACTCAAGCTTTAAAATGCTCCTTGCATCACCTAAAAGGGACAACGTTTCATTATGCAATTTAAGCATTAAATTATATGTTGAATTTTCCTCGGAATAAATACCATTAGAAAATGATAAAAGTGTTTCATTCTCGGTTGTTATTATGCTTGTTATGTTTATAAAGCCAATATTCTGTTTTTCCATGTATGATTTAAGCGCATTTTCAAGATTTATCATTTCCTGGTTTACACTTAAATTATCTATATTTGTGTTATTTGCAACAATGATCAGTTCATTTGGATCAGAGCCATTAAATTGGCTTTCAAGGAGGCTATTTGCATGATATGCCATTGAATTTTTGGTTATAATCGAGTTTGATATATTATAAGATGTATCATTAAAAAACTGCTCCGCAAATGGAAGCATTACTATAAAAAGCACGATCCAGAAGGTTAATATTGCCCTTCTATGTTTTTTTGAAAAGTTGCCAACTGAATGGAAGAAACTTTCAAACATTATTTTCATGTATTGAATTATTAAATTTATATTTTATCGATAAACTTTTAAGATAACTTATAATTAATAACAAATGCGTAATATTGACATATATTCATATTTTTACTCGCTTTTGATGCAGATACCAGATGGCATGGTAACAACCTATGGTGACCTTGCCCGGGCACTTGGTGATATAAAGGCTGCCAGGGCTTGCGGTTACATGCTTTCAATGAACAGTGATCCGGACAATATACCATGCTATAAGGTTGTTATGTCCGATGGCTCGCTTGGAGGCTATTCGCTTGGGCTTGACGAAAAAATAAGGAGATTAAAAAATGATAAAATAGAGGTAAACAACGGAAAAATAGATCTAAAAAAGTACCGTTTCAACAGTTTTGATACAACATACCCATTGGCCATTTTGCGTGATGAACAGGAAAAAATTGCAAGAATGGCTTCATACGATGATGACTACGATGAAAAAAACATATGCGCAATCGATGTTTCATATAAAAATGATACAGGCTATGGCGTAATGGTCTCATTCGATGGAAATGATTATTATATTAAAACGGTTGTTAAGAAAACAAACTTTCCATATATACCTGGATACCTTGCATACAGGGAATTCCCATACATAAAGGATCTTGCAAGTGATTTTAACGGTACCATGATCATAGATGCAAACGGCATTTTACATCCAAGGTACTGCGGCCTGGCAACATATGCAGGGGTTTTACTTAATATGGCATCGGTTGGTGTTGCAAAATCACTGCTTCTTGGTGATATCCACGATAATTATGTATATTACAATAATAAAGCCCTTGGTTATATTATAAATAAGAAGACGATTGTAAGCCCTGGCAATAAAATATCATTAAGATCGAGCATAGATCTTATAAAACATCTTGGCAATGGTAGGTATCCTAAAATACTAAAGATGGCACACGACAAAACCGTCGAGCTTAGAAAGCTTTATAATGAATAAAATTTATTCATAAATTATGCAACATTTTATATAATATTATCAAATGTAACACTATGAAATGCTCAAACAGCGGCTGCAACGGTGAGATGGAATATGTTGGCGATATGAACTTTAGGGTTGGTGGCTACACAGGTATAGGCGGCATGTTTCTTGGTGGCTGGAACGATCTTGCCGAGACAACACAGACATTCTCACTTTACCGCTGCAACGTTTGTGGAAAGGTTGATTTTTACGAGCCGAAGGATGATAACACAGGTAACGAAAGCACAGAAAAGAAAAAGCATAGATTTTTATAAATAATTAAAGGTTGTTTTTAAACAGGAACTCCTGAACATTTTTTAATCCCTGACCAGGTGACACCTCATAGCCCATCTCGTGCATTGATCTTTCAACTGCGGAAACTGTTGCCACCGCATCATTTATGTTTATCCAGCCCATGTGGCCTATTCTTACATAGCTATCCTTAAGCTCCGGAACAACACCGGATGCTATTTCAATATCCCTTGAGTATAAATATGACATAAACCTTGACGGATCCTTTATCATCATTGCGGTTACCGTGTTGCTTCTAAATTCACGATCCGCTATAATTTTTACATCGAGCCCCTCAAGTCCGGATCTTATTGATTCAGCAACTATGGAATGCCTTTTAATTCTGTTATCTATATCCTCTTTTTTTATCAGCTCAAAGGCCTTTGCCAGTGAGAATATTATATGAACAGGTGGTGTTGTGTAATAAGCAGATTTTCCATCAAGTATTGATGTCATAACGTTCTTCCATGCATATAAGTTATTATAAAATCCTGCCAGGGAATCGTCCTTGAGTTCGGAGACAGCCTCGGGCGATATTGCAAGAAGGGCAGCCCCAGGTGGCGCTCCAAGTGCCTTCTGGCTTGCGGTAAAAACAATATCAATATCCCATTTATCAGCCTCCATGTTCTCTCCTGATATGCTTGCAACGCCATCAACAACTATAAGATCTGATACATTTCTTAATATCTGTGAAGCCTCATTCACATTGAATCTTACGCCCGTGCTTGTCTCAACATGCGTCATAACAGATAACCTGTAATGTTTTTTCATCCTTTCTATTTCGCTTAAGGAAACGGCCTTTCCAGGCTCTGCCTTTAAATAATCTATGTTAAGTTTATACCTTGAGAATATGGCCTTCCAGCGGTCTCCAAAGACTCCATTGCTTATTATTAATACATTATCATTGGGTCTTAGAAATGATGCCATTGATTCCATTGCAAGTGTGCCAGAACCTGGCAGAATAAATGGCATGTAATTATCAGATTTAACTGTGTATAAAAAACCGTTAAGCGCATTCTTCATTGCATCAATAAAATCAGGCGATGCAAAACCAGCGTTGTTCACATGGCCTGCGGAAAGAACCTCATCGTTTATTATTGTTGGCCCAACGTGCATTAAAAGCTTTCTAGACATAATTAAAAATATGCACAATAACTATTAAAATTTTCCATCATTTCCCTTTCTAAACATGTGCGTGAATTTTTTATTATATAAATTCGATGTCTTTCCACCTGAAAACGATACTGTGCCGCCTGCAAATATTATTGCCTGCCTTGATATTTTATTATTAAAAAGTTCGTCTTCAAGGTTCTTTACAGTTGTTTCTATAATTTTTTCATCAGGCCATGATATTTTATATGCTATTATTAATTTATCATCCTCTGAAAAGCCCGCATCAATGAGCTTTTTCGTTACTTCCCTGGCCCTAGCAGCGCTTAATAGTATCGCCATGGTGCTTTTATGTTTTGCTAGTTCGCTTAAATCCTCGCTTTTTATGTAATCGGTTCTAACCGGCACCCTTGTGATTATCAAAGATTGAGATAGCCCTGGTTCTGTTAGTTCCCCAATCTTACTGGCCGCAGCAAATACTGAGCTTACCCCAGGTATTACCTCAAAATCCATTGAACGCTCTTTGAAATGTTTTATCTGTTCGTTTATTGCACCGTATATTGATGGATCGCCACTGTGAACCCTACATATGTCGAGGCCTTCAGAGTAATGTTTATCAATAACGCTTAAAATCTCATCAAGAGTCATTTTTGATGATCTATATACAATGCAGGATTTTTTTACCATATTTTCTATATCACCGTTAACAAGGGAATCTGCATATATAATAACATCCGTCTTTTTTATTATTTTATATGCCTTTAATGTTAAAAGATCAAGTGAGCCTGGCCCGGCACCTATTATATGTATCGTTTTATCACCACCACTGTCATGTATTTATTTATATCATCAATGCTTTTAAGCATCCTTTCATTTTCATTTGAAACGTTCTCTATTATATAATATTGATATTTACCAGAGTCAATCAATTTTTTCAATGCGTCAATGCACATCCTTGGCTTTAATATAATTGATGTATTCGATTGATCTACTAAATTTTTAAGCTTTTTATAGTCGTTTATTCCTGGAATGATATTTATTATCTCGGAACCTATACCCAAAAAAAGTTTCATTGATGCAGCAGCAGCATTTATTGAGCTTATTCCAGGTATAATTTTATAGTTTATATCAATTTTATAAAGCTCCTTAAACGTGCTGTAAAGCATCGGATCGCCTTCTACAGCATAGACGGTATTCTTCTTGGCAAGCTCCTTTATTATTTTTATATTATTATCAATGTTTTCACCGTTCATTTCAAGCCGCATTGGTACAAGCTTTCCTGGTGGGTTTAGCCTTTTTATGATATTATAAGCTATTTTCAACGAGCTCTCTGGATATATTATAAAATCAGCGGACATGATGATTTTGTATCCCTTAAGCGTTATAAGCTCAGGATCACCAGGCCCGAGGCCAACAACACTAAGCATTTTTCTCACCCTTTAATATAAAAACTGGATTAACCGGCTCAAATCTGTAACTATCAATTATTTTAGATGATCTATAGACCATAACCTCATCAAATGAAAGATTTGAAAATAGTCTTTCCATAGTATTTACTGCAATGCCAACGTTTTTAACAGTTGCTATGTTTAAAACAAGCCTTCCATTGGATTTTAATCTATTATAAACATAATTTATCATATTATCAAGCAGGCCCGAGCTACCGCCTATGAAAACCGCATCAGGATCAGGTAAATCATCAAGGCAGTATGGTGCCTCCCCATGCACAATATTTATATCAGAATGGAATTTTCTGCAGTTGATATAAATATTGTTTAATGCATCGATATTTTTTTCAATTGCATATATTTTGGATAACGGAGCCATCTTTGACGCACTTATTGATATAAAGCCTGAACCGGCACCTATGTCCCAGAAAATTTCATTATCCCTCAATTTTATTAATCTTAATGATATATCACGGATCTCTGACTTTGTTATGTTTGAATTTATTTTATAAAGATCATTATCATCAGGGTATATATAATTTTCACTTAATGATTTTAAATACACTATGTTTGGTTCCTTAAAATTCATCTTTAATGCATCCTCTGGTTTAATTTTATAAACCTTTTCATCATCATAGCACAGGTTCTCAAAGATGTACATGTCATAGTTTAAATTAAAGTCAATAAGGTATTTTGCTATCCTTGCAGGATTATTTTTGCTATCTGTCATTATAATTATCTTTTTATTTTTCTCTATCCTCTGGGCTAATCCCTTTATGTCCCTGCCATGAAGTGATATAAATAAAGCATCATGATAATCCTCATTTATTCTTGACATTGCAATGGCAACTGAACTTGTTTCTGTGATTACATTTATTTTATACCTTGATGCAAGTGATGATCCTATTCCAAAAAATAATGGGTCTCCTGTTGCTATAATGCATATATCCCTGTTTATATTTTTATCTATGAAATCAATGGTGCTCCTTAGATCCTTTATATAAAAATCAATTTTTCTTCCTATGAGATTTGCATTTCTTTCACCTGACATTATTATTTCTGAATTATTTATTATATCCATGGCCCTTTTATCGATTTCCCTGCACGGTGTTACACCTATGACATTTATCAAAAGGCATCACCAAGTACTAATTCCTTTGAAACATTTCTTAAATGGGCATATGATTCTCCGGCCGCTAAAATTCTTTTATTTTTTATTATATCGTAAATTTCATCATAGAATATATATGATTTATCAAGGAAGATTATTCTTTCAGCCTTTTTTATATAATCGATATAATAATCATTTAATTCAATCCTTTTTATATCTATAAGCTCTGAAAAATTTTTTTCTGTTCTTGAAAAATTAAATATACCATGTTTTATCAGCAAATTTCTGCCTATATCATCAGAATCTATGTTGGTAATTCTCCTTATATCTATTTTATTCTCTTTTAAAAGCCTGAAAAAGGATTCCACGTACTCATAACCAACGAAGATGCTATGATGGAAGCCTTTTAAAAGAGGATAACCTAACCTTATTTTAATCATTCCAGGATAAACGTTATTGTAATCCATGCAGTGTAATATTACTGTATTTTCACTTCTTTTTCTTTTATAAAGTGGTTTTGCCAGATCACCGATTATTATTATGCCGGGATTGCCAGTGTAATTAAAATTAATATCGTTTAGTGTTCCTGAATAAACATTTGAGAAATCGTAGGTTCCATTCTCTATTATTGAAATATACGTGTTTTTATCGTATATCGATGATAATTTATTTATTATTTCCTTTAAGTTATGCGTTCCCATCATTATTACAAGTGATAATCTTTTTAGGTCAAAATTTTGATTAATATTTTCAACGCTATGGCCTGTTGTTATTATAAATCCGGAATTTACCCCACGGTATGTTAATGGTATGTAATCCATTTCCGGCACTGCTATTGATGATGATACACCTGGCATAATAAAAAAATCAATATTATTATCTATTAAAAAAGAGACCTCCTCACCACCGCGGCCGAATACAAATGGGTCACCTCCCTTTAATCTAACAACGTTTTTGTATATTTTCGAGTATTTTAATATAATTTTATTTATATCATCCTGTGAGATCTTGTCTTTATATGGTATTTTACCAACATAAACAAAAATGCAGTCTCTTTTTGCAAATCTCAAAATGCTTGGGTTTACAAGGTGATCGTATATTATAACATCGGCATTTTCAATAATTCTTATAGATCCAAGAGTGTAAAGATCCTCGTTTCCGGGTCCGGCACCAACAATATACACTGGCATTTAACGTTCATTGCAATATTGTATAATAATTTACTGAAATACATTTATTAAAAATTAAATTTATTTATCTTGCCTTTTTCACTATTAATGTTATTAATCCTGCTATCAAAGCAAACGCTGCCATTGAATAAACACCAGAAACAAAGGAATGCGTGAATGATTCCAATGCACCAACAATTATTGGACCTGAAACGCCACCGAGATTTCCAAGGGCATTTATTAAACCTATTGCAGCAGATGCACCTTCCCTGGTTATTGCCTCCTGGGGCATTGTCCAGAAAACAGGCAAAAATGTAAATATGCCTATTGCTGATATTGTGAATAGTATAAATGATAGCACAGGAATCTTAACGGTTAATGCGCTCAATGCAAGACCGGCAAAGGCTATGAAAAATATGTAAAATGTAAGCATTTTTCTGTTTCCTGATTTATCAGAGTATCTTAGTATAAATATTAATGCCAGTGCCGCAACAACATATGGTATATCAGATAAAAAGCTTGACTCTGCCGCGGAGACGTGCGAGAATGAGCTTATTATCGATGGTAGCCAGATCGTGTAACCGTAAAGGGCCGTAACCCCAAAGAAATATATTAAAACATATAATATAACATCCCTATCCTTAAGGGCAGCACTCCATGAAACCTGTGTTGGCTTATTTCTTTCTTCATGTGATATTGCATCATCGAGCTCATTCTTTTCTGAACTTGAAAGCCATTTTGCACTATCCGGAAAATCTGATAAAACAATATATAGTATTGGTATCGATATTAATGCAAGGATGCCCTCTATTATAAATAAATACCTCCATCCAG
>JAKAYN010000013.1 GCA_021826785.1 Thermoplasmata archaeon
ACAAACGTTGCCGAAAGAGAGCTTCTCATAAAATATGGCTTAAAAAACAAAAGAGAGCTCTGGAGGGCACAGACAATACTAACGAATTTTAGAACACAGGCAAGAACATTACAGGCAAAGCTTAGATACAATGATCCATTTGCAATGAAGCAGTTTCAGCTTTTAATAGGAAAGCTATCAAGACTAAATCTGCTCAGTGAAAATGCAACACTTGATGATGTTCTATCATTGAATATAGAGGATATACTTGAAAGAAGATTGGAAACACTCGTTTATAAAAAGAATCTTGCACTGACAATGAAACAGGCAAGGCAGTTTATAACACATGGCCATATAAAGGTAAACGACCGTGTTGTAACAATACCAAGCTTTATGGTTGAAAAATCGATGGAGGATTCAATAACATATAACGACACATCTCCATTTATGGATGATAAGCATCCGTTAAGAATTGAGATGTCAGAAAACACTGCAAAGGAGGAAGAGAATGAATAAAACTGGAATAGCACATATATATGCATCACAGAATAATACAATAATACTTGTTACAGATCCTACAGGCGCAGAGACAATAGCAAAGTCCAGCGGTGGCATGGTTGTTAAAAACGACAGGGACGAGGCAAGCCCATATGCGGCCATGAGGGCTGCAGATATGGTCTCTGAAAAGCTCAGGGAACGTGAGATAACAGATCTTATAATAAAGGTCCGTGCGCCAGGTGGCAGCAAGTCAAAGATACCAGGTCCAGGTGCACAATCAGCAATAAGGGCCCTTTCAAGAGCAGGCTTTAAGATATTAAGAATAGAAGAGGTAACACCTATACCCCATGATGGCACTAAAAAGAAGGGTGGCAGACGGGGAAGGAGAGTTTGATGCTAAAAATAATTGAACTTAAAGATAATTATATAAAATTTTCTATAGATGGTATAACGCCTGCAATAGCCAATTCAATAAGGAGAACATTAATAAATGATATACCAAAGCTGGCAATAGAAAATGTGATATTTCACCATGGAGAGATAAGGGATTCAGAAGGCAACGTTTACGATTCATCTTTACCATTGTTCGATGAGGTTGTTGCATTAAGGCTTGGATTAATACCGCTTAAAACAGATATAAACATGAATTTCAGGGATGAATGTTCATGCAACGGCGAGGGCTGTGATCTATGCACAGTTAAATACTCAATAAACAAGCTCGGCCCAGCTGATGTATTTTCATCAGATCTTATACCTATAAACAATCCGGATTTAAAGCCTGTCGATCCAATGATACCAATAGTAAAATTGAAAAAGGGGCAGGCCATGCTTGTCACATGCGAGGCAATTATGGGCCGTGGAAGGGACCACGCAAAGTGGCAGGTCACATCCGGTGTTTCATATAAATACCACAGGGAATTCATTGTAAACAAAAACGAGCTTGATAACTGGTCATTTTATAAGGAGAAATGCCCAAGGTCAGTTAGATTCGAGGATGAAAACCAGATAATATTTACCAATGATGAAGAATGCAGGTATTTGCAGCAGCTTTTTGATGAAAGAACTGGCGTGGAGATAAAAGAGGACGATACAAAATTTATATTTCAGTTTGAGACTGACGGATCTTTAACAGCAATAGAAACATTAAACTATGCAATTAATAGATTAAAAAATCGCTTTGAAAATCTAATGGAAAGCCTTTCAGAATAAAAATTTTAAAAACCTCTATAAGAGGTTATTGCCACATATATACCAACTATAACTATTATTAATGAAAATATTTTTCTTAATGTTGCCTTCGGAATGCTGGTGCTTATTTTTGTTCCAAGGTAGCCACCGCCTATGCCACCGAGTATATATGCAGCTGCTATTCCAAAAAGAACCTCACCATGTATCGCATAGTTTGCAGCGGTTACAATACCAAAGGTACCAACAGCTATTAATGATGTTCCTATTGCCGCGCTGATCTTTATCTTTGTTGATGTTAAAAGGCCAGGCACTATAAGAAAACCACCACCTATGCCAAAGAATCCAGAGGCAAAACCAACTATTAATGAAAATAAGGAAACCTTTGAATATTTTGTCTCCTTGACAAGCTCTTTGCAATCCTTTGATGGTAATGAGCGGCATTTGCTAATATACATGTATATACCTATACCCATCATTAAAAAAGAAAACAAAAAGAGCAGGCTGCTTCCCTTTATTATTAATCCTAGCAGTGAACCTATAAGAACGCCAATAATGCCTATTAACGCAAATATACCGCCAATCTTTAGATTTGCATTCTTCTTCCTTAAATGCTGGTAGAAATTTATAAATGCATTTATACCAACGGCTAGAGCCGTTGTGCCTATTGCCAGATGTGTGTTTTCAACTCCAAGGCCAACAAAATATATTAAAAGTGGAACAGCAAGTATTGAACCACCACCACCAATAAGGCCAAGGCTAAAACCAACAATTATTCCTGATATTATTGATAGTAAATACATTATTAATGTGATTTCCATAAACCAGTATTGTATATTTGTATAAGTATTTTATCATAGATATAACTAAAAAATCATTTTTATGATAATTTTAAATTAGATTATTTTTTTATGAAATTCTTTAGAATATTGAAAAACTGATCCGGCTTTTCAAATTCCGGCGAATGCCCTGAATTGTCTATTTTTACAAACTTTGATGTGGCAATGAGATCATGGTATCTAAAGCCATGCTGTATTGGCACTGTATTATCATTTCCACCCCAGATGATTAGAACCGGCTTCTCTATTTTGCTTAATTCATTTAATATATGGTCAACACCTATGCCGCCTATGATTATTACTGAATCTATTCTATCATTGTCTATTAATGCCTTTAATGCAGACCCTGCAGAGACCGATGGTGCAATAATGTTTATTGAATATAGAAAAAGTGCATTTGAAAAATCCTCTATGAATTTTGAACCCTTTTCAGGGTTTGATCCAAAATTATAATCATCGTTTTTTTCAGATCTTCCAAAGCCAGGATAATCTATTGCATAAACGTTGTAGCCAAACTGTCCAATTTTTCTTAACGCATCTATTTTTGCCCAATCATCTGATGTGTGTTTCTCATCACTCATAAGAATGAAATTCCTCTGAAGATTTCTCTCGTATGCAAGATAAAATACCTTTTTGCCACCTATTTCCACAATTTTTTCCTCAACTTCCATGATGGATAATTAAGGCAAAATTAATATTTTTATCGACTTTAAATAAAAAATATGTTTAATAATGTATATTCAATAAAGAAACATGCAGGCAAAGGAATCATCACTGGATTTCTATGCATTTATAAATATATATAAAAACGACATAGAAAATTCATACATAAAAAAGATTTATCAATTAAATGAAACAGATTTTATATTCCAAATATACAGATCTGATATAAAGAAGAAGGAGCTTTTTATCTCACTTTCAAAGGGCATAGCATTTTACGATGCCGAAAGACCCGAATCCGCAAGCATAACTGCAATGACATTAAGGAAATATCTATCAGAAAAAAGAATAATAAAAATAGAGCAGATAAATTTTGACAGGGTTTTAAAGATGACATTGCATACCGGTCAGGAGTTAATAATAGAGCTCTTCTCAAAGGGGAATATAATAATTACTGAAAACAATGTAATAAGCTTTGCACTGGATCACCATATATATAAATCAAGAAAGATCATTGTTGGTGAGCCATATATGCCACCCATAAATTTTAATCCACTATACGATGAGAAAACATTCTATGATATATTAATATCGAGCAAAGCCTCTATTGTAAAGACATTAGCAACAAGGGCAAACCTTGGTGGGGATCTTGCTGAGGAAGTACTATTCAGGCTTAATATAGATAAAAATGCAATGCCACAGGATTTAAAAGATAATATTAATGACATGTATTCAATGGTTAATACAATATTGAATGAGGCCCTTGAAAATAAAGGTTACTACTATGAGCCTGAGCAGATTGTATCACCTGTAAAACTATTTCATATACGTGAGGAGCCAAACAAAATATTTGATGATTTTAATGATGGCATAGTATATCAAATAAAGAATAATAAGGTATTAGAAAAGGGTCAGAGCCAGCTTGAAAAGAGGATAGAATCACAGAAACGCAGTATTGAGGAGTTCGAAAGGCTGAGATTAAAATACATGGAATATGGCCGTTTTTTAAGTGAAAATCTATCAAATCTATCAAAAATTATAGAAATGGTAAAATCGAATGTTAAATCAAACAATCTAAAGGATTTTAAATACAATGATATTGAAATAAAAAATATCAAGCCCGAGAAAAAAACATTTGAAATAAATATAAATAATGATTTAATAAAAATTAATTACAATAGGTCTGCAGGTGAGAACCTAAACATAATATTTGACACGGCAAAGGAATACAAAAACAAGATAGACGGTGCAAAAAGAGCAATAGAGGAATCAATAAAACTCTATGAAAAGGAGAAAAATAAAAAGGAGACAAAGAAAAGGCCAAGGTACTGGTTTGAAACCTATCATTGGTTCTTTTCGTCCAATAATCTTATGGTTCTTGCAGGCCGTGATGCCAAGACAAACGAGTCATTAATAAAAAAGCACATGTCAGAAAATGATATATACGTTCATGCAGACCTTTATGGTGCACCCAGTACATTAATAAAATCCGATGGAAACGAAATAGACGAAAAAACAATAAGAGAGGCATGCATCTTTGCCGTATCATTTTCCAGGGCATGGCCGGCAGGAATAGCATCAGGAACAGCATACTGGGTATACCCATCGCAGGTTAGCAAGACACCAGAATCAGGAGAATTCATATCAAAGGGCTCATGGGTCATACGTGGGAAGCGCAACTATGTATTCGATCTACCATTGAAATTAAAGGTAACAGTGATTGAATATAAAGGAAACAGGATTGCAATGATATGCCCGGTGGAGACAGAGGTTAATGGCAAGTACGTTTTAATATCACCCGGAAATAAGAAGAGGAGCAGTATAGCATCGGAAATTGCATCCATGCTTGATATAGATGCATCCGAGATAGAAGCCATATTGCCGCCAGGTGGTTCTGAAATAATAGAAGAAAAAGATATAATAAATTAATCAAGCTTTTTCTTAAGTTCCTCTATTATTGAAACATCCATGGGGTCAATGTTTCTTATCATGGCAAGCTCATAGCTTATATAATCGCCGTAGTGTATTAAATAAAAGAGCTTTTCAAGGTAGTTATCTGAATCTATGTCTATTACATTGAATTCCGTTTCTGTTATTTCCCTTGTTATATTTATTCTCTGCGTTATTCTGGGCTTTTTCGATCCAAAAACGTAAAATATAAAGCGCTCCTTTCTGTATGTGTTTTTCAATGCCATTGTGTCATTGTGATTTAACTCTGGAAAGTAATTTGAATATGCAAGTATTTTTGAATTCTCATTGAACTGTGTCTTCCAGCGGTATGCAACCCAGCTGTATGGTGAGCTGCCATATATAACAGGCATATAGCTGTTTTCATATATTTTGTATGCCTCTTTTTTTATATAATCATGATCCTGATCCATGTTATTTAATGTAGTGTATGCCTTATTCTTATCATCGTCATTTATATCTGTGAATGTGTTAAATAATGGCATTAACATGTATCCAATAGCAGATCTTGGCTGTATGCCTGATGGTATTTCTATATAATTTTTAACAATGGCTGCCAGCTTTCCACCGGATGTCACTGCAAAGACCATTGCATTTTTTTTCATTGCCTGCTCAACGGTACTTATTGTCTCCTCGGTATTACCAGAGTAGCTCATTGCAATAAATACAGTTTTTTCATTGATAAAATCCGGTATATCATAATCACTTATGGCAAAAACAGGTTTTTTTGTGTAATACTCCTGAAAGATTCTGCCGGCTATGCCTGAGCCACCCATGCCAGATATGACTATGTTATCAAAATCATTGTTTATATCAAACCTTTTATCGAACTTTATCTGATCCTTTAACATTTTAAGCTCATTTATGAATGCCATATTGTATAAATGCAAAATAGAATAAAAATTTTCATATTTATATTATAAAAAACTTTAAATATCTTTGATTTTAAAGCACTTCAAAATAAAAAGTGAAACATTTAATATTACAATGTATTTTTAAAACATGGTTCGGGTTGTTGTAATAGGCGATGCAAACGCTGGATTAATATTTGCAAACAAGCTTAGAATGCATACAAACATAAATGATGTTAAAATCACATTGATAGGTAATTCTGTTAAAACGTATTTTAAGCCTGATGGTGTTTTGATACCATTTAATGATATAGATTACCATGAAACTGTAAGAAACACAGATTCACTTATTCATTATGGCATAGAACGTATAAAGGCACTTGCAACATTTATAAATCCAGACGATCACTATGTAAAACTTGATAATAGCAAGGTTATAGAATACGATTATCTTGTTATAGCGACAGGCGATAGATTATCAACAGGTGAAATAAACGGCTACAGCGATAGTGTTCTTCATTTCTACGATCTTAACAATGCATTAAAGCTAAAACAGGAATTAAACAATATAAAATCCGGCAACGTCGTTATAGGCCCTGCAAGGCTGCCATTTCAATGTCCTATGGCACCATATGAATTTGCATTTGAATTGAAACTTTTCTTAAAGAAAAGGCATCTTGATAACAGCGTTAAAATTACTGTTATATCGCCAATGGATGGTGCACTGCCATTTAATGAGCTTTCAAATAATATAATAAAAAGGCTATCAAATGAAAACATAGAATTTCATGGCAAATTTGAATCAGAATCAATAGACCGTGAGAAAAAGGTTCTTAAATCAACCAATGGCGAGACAATAAACTTTGACCATTTGGTTCTTATACCAGTTCACCATGGGCAGAAATTTTTAATAGACTCAGGGCTTGCCAATGAAAATGGATACGTTGATGTTGATAAGTATAAATTAAATTACAAAAACTATGATAATCTATTTGTAATAGGGGATGCCGCAAACTTTATGCTAAAGGTCGGCGCCTTTGGACATTCACAGGCATCATATCTGGCAAGATACATAGCAGCTGAAACCTCTGGGTTTACACCGGATGATTACTTTGACGGTTACCTTGGCTGCAGCTCCGTTGTTGATAACCATACAGGCATGACATTATCATTTGATTATGACTCGAAACCAAAGGCAAATTTCTCAAGTTTCATGGATTATTATTTAAAATACATATCTGCAAACGTTTATTTCTCATCAATAATACATGGTGTTTTATGAGGTGGTTTTATGAAGGAAGATCTTGATTTCTCAGATATGATTGACATTGTTTCAAAGATAAATGAAAATAAGGACGTTATATATGAAATATTTAATTTAATATCCAAATTAAAGGATGCGGGCCTAATCGATGCGCTTAAAAGCATGGAATTAGTAATACCTGATAATCTCGATTTCCTTGTAAAAAGCTTTACAACAAAGGATTTTCTTGATGTTATATTCAGGGCATATGGCACAATGAACTCATTGATTTACATGCTTGCGGATCAAAACATGTCTGAGGTTATAAAAAGCATAGGTTATAATTCATCAGGCATCGCGCAATCAATGATTGATGGCACCTCATCAGGCCAGCCAATATCAATATTTAAATTAATGTCAATACTAAAGGATCCTGAAATCTCAGCTGCAATAAATGGAATACTTGAAGCTTTAAAGGTTATTGGTGATTCATTAAAGAAACTAAAATGATTTTGCAGCATTAATAAGCTTTATTGCACCCTCATTTGTGAGCGATGCTGTCATGTAAATGTCCGATATATTTTTTAAATCTTCATTGTTTCCATTTATCATAACGCTTATCATTTTTATATTGTATTTTTTTAACAGTAATTTAAGCTGGTTTTTATTTATATGATCCTCGCCATCAGTTATTATAATAATTGTGTTTGTATCAACAAGCCTGTTCGATTTAAGATCGTTTATTGCAGTTATAATAGCACATTCTATGCATGTACCCTTGTTTGCCTCCACAGTTAATATATTATTTAATACATCATACGGTCTCGTTAAAACCTCATGCGGTTTATTATCAAAGAACCTTAAATAGTACTTTCTTTTTTTAAGTGTTGAAAGTTTATACAATGCAAGTGCAACAGATCTTGACCATACAGTTTTTGTCTCCTCGTACATGCTACCGCTCTTATCAAGAAGTATATAATATGAACCCTCGCTGTTTATTACCTTTTCCCTTGCGGTGAAACCACTTGCCAGCTTTGAGTAAAAGATCTCATCTGGCATTGCGACCTCCCTTGGTATTGCACGCATCACATTCCTTGTCTTGTAATAGCCGCCAAGCTCACCAAGGTTATTTTTGTTCTTCATAACCCTTGTAAACCTCGGAAGTATATCAATTAAATTTGTTGCCATTGTTATTATCTTTTCTGAGTTATTAACCTTTAATATCTTATCTGTTAAATCCATAACATTATCAAGGGTTCCATCCCTTTTGTCTGCAAGTCTACCTCCGGGGTTATTTCCCTTTAAAAGGTTATTTACGTCCCTAGCCTTCTCACCAATCTTTTCGGACTCCTTCAATGCATTCTCTATAATATTCTGAACCTGCCTATCATTTATGTTGCCATTGCCTGAATTCTCAGCCTTTTTTATCTCATCACTTAAGGCTTTTACAAAGCTTATGCTGTATATCATTGATATTTTATCATTTAAATATGAATAGTTTTTTAGTTTTTTGAACTGCTGTGATTCTATATAACTTTTCATCTTTTCCCTTGCGGCTTCAAGAAAGTTATCATTGTTTCTGTTCTCTGTTAATTTTGCCATATTTGAATAGTATAAAAAGTATAGATCTGCAGCTGCGGTCTTTATTTTTGATTCCATGTTATTATTTATCTTTATGTGCCTTGGTATCCTTTCCCTGGTTATTCTGTAAAGGCTGCCTGATGTATCTATTCCGGTTATATTTGAATTGAACATATTTCACATCACTTTTAATTTTTCATATTTGTTCTTTGCATACTCTATCGTGCTATCTATTTTTGATAATACGTTCTGATGGTATGGATTGGTATCACCTGAAAGATCGGCCTCGAGCTCCTGGAGCTTTCTTATATATATTGCAAGCAGATCAAGATTATCAACCACCTCCTTGTACGGTGAATTTTTTTGTATGCATGCCTCTGTATTCGATATTAAACTTCTTGTTTCCTCTATTATTGTCGTCGCCTTCTGGACAATTTCTGATTTATTCTCAAGCTTTGATTCCATTATTGCAGCATCAATCTTTGGCATATCATCCTCGTTATCGATACTGTACCTCATGGCCATTGCTATATCATTGCCGGTTATCTCGTTTGAGTTCATTAATATGCTAAATGCCGAGGCTATCTTTAATATCTTTATCTTTCTTCTATCACTGAATACAACATTGTTTTCTTCGAGCTGAAATAGTGCATCCGTGTATTTATTTAATAATTCATGGCCATTGTTTTTAAATTTTGATAATCTTGATATTACATCGCTCTGCAATTCTTTTAAGTCATCTATTGTTATTAATGGCGATATATT
>JAKAYN010000014.1:0-3170 GCA_021826785.1 Thermoplasmata archaeon
TATATGATATTTCTGATACATTTATGGTTATATTAATTATAATGGCACCCAATTTTACGTGTTTGCATCGAACAACAGCCTTGGGATTGTAACAAGCATAAACAGCTTTATATCAAAGGATTTTAAAATAACGAATAACACGATAAAGAACTCAAGCATTAATTCAAGGGCAAATGTATCAGAAATATCATATAATGGAAACACAATATATGAAATAAAGAATTTAAACATATCAAGTATAATACCATTGAATTTAAGAATTATAAATCTTAAAAGTTTCAATGTCTATGCATTTATACAGAACGATCATTACGTTGTTTTTGGAAATCTAAACGGTGTTAAGGCATCGATAAACAATATAAATTCAAAGAATGCTTTTAACACATCTGAAATAAACAGCGGAAATATGACATTCATCATCAATTTTAAGAATAATACCATAAAAACAATTATGTATGAAAACAGCACATACATTTACATTTATAATTTATCATTAAATAAAGATTTAAATTTGTCTTTAAATAAATCATTGAGTGCTGCCATTTTAAATTTAATTACAAAAAGCGTCCCTGAGAGGTATATAAATATATATGAAAAAAAGAATTACACAGAGATATATATAAAAATGGGCTTCAGTGATATAATAAAAGGGTGAAATTATGGGAAACCTTGCAAATGTTTATGTACAGTATGTAAAAAACTACTACAGATCCAAGAGCTTTTACCTTATGTTAACACTTATACTTGTCATCAGCGTTTTGATGACATATTTCTCGTTAAAATACGTTAATGACCTACCGGCATTTCTTGGCAAAAACGTTCCTTTCCACGTAAAAAAGGTACTATTTTATTTTTTATGGGCCTTTGTTCTTATTAATATACCGGTCTTTTCATCGGTATTCTTTGGTTCACCCGCAATATCCAGTGAGATAGAAAATAGAACGGCATATTATATATTTCCACTGCCAATAAACAGGTATAAATTATACATAGGAAAGTATCTATCTGCATTTACCGTAACTTTTATTATAGTTCTTATATACTCTGCGTTCGAGGTAATAATTTTACATTATTTATTTGGTTCAATACCAATAAGCTTTTTATATTCCATAGGACTGCTTGCCATCTTTATATTTACAATACTGTCGATAACGTTTATGATAAGCTCAATATTCAATAAAAACACATATGCATACATAACGGTTTTCATAATTTATTACATAGTCTTTGAGGCCGGATCATTAATAATAAATCTATTATATAAAATAACGCCAATATACCTTTTAAATGAGGCTGCAGACATTGTTGAAAAGGTTTATCTTAATATAAATACATCCAGCTTTGTTTCAACACCAAGCCTGGCACCCGCAGATAACAGTGAAATATACACATCGATATTAATTATGATCATATATATGATTATATCATTTGTTGCAGGCATAATCATCTTTGAGAGAAAGGAGGTTTCATAATGGAGATAAAAATAAATAATCTAACAAAGAGGTATGGAAAACTAGTTGCTTTAAACAAAATAAATATGGAGGCCAGCGGTCCTGGATGCATAGCCATACTTGGCCCAAACGGTGCAGGAAAGACCACAATGCTAAAATTGATATCAAACATAATAAAGCCAACCGAAGGCAGCGTTCTTATAAATAATATAAACGTCTCAGATTACCCTGAAAGGGCATTAAAATACCTTGGCGCATTAATAGAACAGCCAGAGTTCTATTATTATTTAAATGGATACGAAATACTAAGGTTTGCAGCAAAGGTAAAGGGCATAAAAAATAACATAGACGAAGAGATAAAAAGGCTTGCCGATCTTACAGATATAAAAAGTTACCTTTACAGAAAAACAGGCACATATTCAAGGGGAATGAAACAAAGACTTGCCCTGGCCGTTGCAATGGTCGGTAATCCTGAGATAATTATCTTGGATGAGCCAACATTTGGTCTCGATCCAAGGGGTATGGCTTACATAAGGGATCTTATAAAGGATCTATCAAGGGAAAAACTAATAATTCTCAGCACGCATTTAATATATGAAGCAAGGGAAGTTTCAAACAGAACGCTTATAATAGACCATGGAGAGATAAAATACGATTCAATTAAAAATGATAATAAAAAGAGAATTCTTGTGACCTTTGATGGGCCGTTCAATGGTATAAAAAGTGATGTTATAGAGGATATAAAAAATCTCGATGGCAATAAAATGATAATAACACCGGTTGAAAGCGTCAGTAATTATGATATAATATACGATCTGATAAAGAACAATGTAAAAATAAAAAGCGTTCAGGAATATGACGATCTCGAGGAAAAATACATATCAATAACATCTTAAAAAAGCCTGCCCTGGTTATTCAATTCATAGAGCCATTCCACGCTTTCACTGTTTGCAGTTACATTGTATTTATATGCAATTATCTCTATTTTCTTTGATATATCATTCCACCATGAGATATTAAAACTTTTGTATTTTATGGATGACATGTAGTTTAAATTGTATTTGTATCCCTCAAAATGATCATATATTATTCTTGAATTTGTCTGTGATGCTATATTAATTATGTTTTCTATATCATTCAGGTCATCGTTTACATCTTCTATGATTGGCCCTATGTATATCCATGTTTTTATCGCCTTTGATAATTTTATAAGGGCAGATACCCTGGCATCAGGTCTAGGTGCCATTGGCTCCAAAAGCCTTGAAATATCATTTTTTAGTGTCGTTATTGTCAATCCCGCATCGATTCTATGTTTATATTTTGAGAATAAATCTATATCCCTTGTTATCAATGGCGATTTTGTCTGTATGGTAACATAAAAATTGTTCCTTGCGAGTATCTCTATTCCAGACCTTGTTAATCTGTACTTCGCCTCTATGGGCATGTATGGATCTGTTATTGATGACACACCAACTGTACCGATCTTTAACCTTTTTATCTGCTTTTTTAATACCTCTATTATGTTTTTTCTAACATAGACAACATTGCCCCAGTTAGAACTTGCATCTTCCGGTGAAAAATCCATTGCATAGCAGTAAAGGCATCCATGTGAGCAGCCAAGGTATGGATTATATGTGTAATCAAGCTCCTTCATCTTTGAATTTCCTATTGCCGTTCTTGCATTGATTTCAATTACCCTCATTGAGATCACCAAAGAAC
>JAKAYN010000014.1:3180-9024 GCA_021826785.1 Thermoplasmata archaeon
CCAAAGAACGAATCAAGTTTCCTAATGTTCAGCATTGCAGACCTTGCCTTCCATAAATTTACATCCACCCTTGTGAATTCCGATATGTATTTAATTGCATCATTTATGTCATCAAAAATTTCCGGCTTTGATTTAAATAGTTCCTTTACATTGCTTCTTACATACCATACACCAACAGGCAAATTAAAACCAGGATATATCTCACGCCATAGAACTGGTATTGCCTGTTTCCTCCTTTGATTTAGGTATTCAGCAACGGCAAGCCTGGAGGAATAATAACAGCCGCCTATATCAGGATAAGTGCTTCTGCCATTGTAACCTTCATAATCGAGCTCTATTGCAACAGAGTTGCTGAATTTGTTCCATGTCGTATCTGGGAACCATGATTCTCCCCATTCAAAAGACCAGTTTCCTGGCATTAATATGCCAATGAATAAATTTCCATTGGTTTTTCTTGTATAAACCTCTATTTTATCCAATGAATTATAATCCTTGATTTTATCAACAAAATAGTCAGATATATTTTTATCAGTAGCTGTTATTGACCATCTTGTTGGAACGACTTTTCTCATATTTTTTGTGCCAATCGATCCGGTGCTCAAAATTTTTGATATCTCGTTTACTGTCTTTCCATTTTTATATAAATATATCATGGCATCTGATGCCTTAAAATCAGTATCATAATATGCCTTTTGTATTTTTTCATCAATCTTTGTGTTTCCTATATAAATATTTGTTAGCGGTGATGATGGCCCCATTGGTGATACATTCTCATCAAGTATCACATCCTTTTTAAATGGCTTTGAAACAGTCATGTTTAAATCAACAGGCCTTGATGACATTGAAAGCATCTGTATATCCTGAAATCTATAATCAGGATCTCTTGGCTCACTTATATTGTATTTTAAGGATCCGCGGTATATTGAAAGCCTTTTCTCCAAAAAGTCATTTATATCCATTGAAAGCCAGGCATTTTCATCTTCATATATTGATGTGTCCCCTGCAACTGGCGGTGACGATGGATAGACATTTACCTTTGGATAGCCATACCTGCCAATGAATACCGATGGTGGAGAATTACCTGATAATTCATTTTTTGAATTTGAATATATATTCTTTACCCTTATTGATACAAATAAAGGGCAGTATGATAAACCACAGAGCATCTTTGCACCCCTGCATTTTATGCATAGTTCAGGTGGAATCATCTTAACATTCATTAATTAATAAAAGTGTATTTAGTATATTTACTTATTTAAACAGTATTTTTAATAAAATTTATTTAAATATAAATCTTGAATTTAACATAAGTTTTAACGATTATTTATTGCGATTTTGTTTTAATTACATATAAAATATATAATATGCCTTATGTATTACGATTTTCATAATCTATCTTAACTTGTTTTTCAATTCCATGTTTGATGCGATTATAATATTTTAATGCAATGACCTTAAGAATCATTTCTGCATCTTAATCAATTCTAGATATACCAAAGTGCTTTGCCTTAAGTTCGGTATTGATAAAGCTCTCTCTTGCCAGTATAATGGAGAATATATTATACTAAAATCTATTTATACTAAGTTTGCAGATCATGATTATTTACTTCTAACGTTCTTATGTATGTGAAAACAATATGATATACCGAGTAACCTAGAAGAATCAAGATTTTTGGATCCATATTAAAATTCATAAAATATGAGGCATAATACATAAAATGTAAAGGTTCTTGGAATTTAAATAAATACTATTTATAAATATTAAACTATTATTATCTAAATTTATCTTATAAAAAGATATATCAAAGATAAACTAATATAAAGATATGCCAACTGTTGCAGATATAATAATAAAAACACTTGTAAATTTTGGTGTAAAGCGTATATATGCCATTCCTGGAGATTCCTTAAATCCGATAATTGATGCAATAAGGAGAAACAAGTCAATAAAATATGTTCAGGTAAGGCACGAGGAAGGTGGTGCATTAAGTGCATCCTTTGAATCTAAGTATTCAGGGAATTTATCTGCATGCATGGGCACATCAGGTCCAGGATCAATACATCTCCTAAACGGCCTTTACGATGCAAAGATGCAGCATGTGCCAGTCATAGCCTTAACGGGCCAGATAGAAACAGATCTTTTATACCATGATTATTTCCAGGAGGTCGATCTCGTAAAGCTATTTGATGATGTATCAATATTTAATGCAAGGATAACAAATCCGGAGAACGCATCCTATATAATATGGAAGGCCTGCCGCCAAGCAATAATAAAACATGGCGTTGCACATGTTGATATGCCTGTCGATGTTCTTAGAATGAATGCACCGGAGATGGATTTTTCATACAGTATAGAAAAACCTGATTATAAACCAGATCTTAAAGCGGCGGAAGAATTAATAAATAATAGCAAAAGACCATTGATATTTATAGGCGCCGGTGCAAGGAACTCCGGAGAAAAAATAGATAAATTTGCAGAGAAGATAGGTGCGCCAATTATATACGCATTGAACGGCAAAGGCATAGTAAGCGACTATGATAAAAAGGTTCTTGGCGGCATAGGCCTTCTGGGAACAAGACCATCGGTAAAGGCCATGTCAAGATCAGATTTAATAATATTCCTTGGTACATCATTTCCTTACACCGCATTTATCAGCAATGCGAAAAACATACAGGTTAATAACAATATAGAGGACTTTAACAGGGTTGCAAAAGCTGATATATCATGCCTGTGTGATGTTTCATACTTCCTTGATAACATAAATGTAAATGAAAAGGATGATAAATTTTACAGTGAAATGCAATCAGAAATCGAAAAATGGAAAAACGATATTGATAAGAAAGCGTCAAATAGAAACGGTACAATAACCGCAGAGGCCCTAAGCTATGAAATATCAAAGAGAATAGAGGATGATGCAATAATAGTTGGTGATACCGGAAATGTAACATTATGGGTGAACAGATACATAAATGCAAAGAAAAGCAATATGTTCTTCTTCTCATCATGGCTCGGCACGATGGGTGCTGGCATACCGGGAACCATTGGAATATCACTTGCATCAGGCAAGAAGGTCTATGGTATCATAGGCGATGGCAGCTTTGCAATGACATCAATGGAATTAATAACAATAAAAAAGTACAATATACCTGTTAAGCTCATTGTTTATGATAATCATATATTAGGAATGATAAAACTTGAGGAGGAAATAATGGGATATCCCGAGTACGGCGTTGATCTATACAACCCTGATTTTGCAAGGCTTGCCGAAGCCGTTGGCATAAAAGGAATAAGAATAGAAAATTACAATGAATTAAATGAAAAGCTCGATGAATTCTTTAATTACGATGGGCCTGCTGTGCTTGATGTTATAACAGAGACAAACGAAACACCAATGCCACCGAAGCTTGAATTTAAGGTTGCAGAAAGGTACATAACATCGATACTAAGGGAAAAGCTTGAGCCGAAGGACTAAATGATGTGTTTTAATTTAAATTTTATTTGATTTAATAATTGATCTCCATGAATATAAACATAGGCTGTTCCGGCTGGTTTTATTTACACTGGTACAAAACGTTTTATCCCGAGGGCATCAAAAGATCCCAATGGTTTAAATATTACTCATCGTTATTTAACACGGTTGAAATAAATTCAACGTTTTACACTATGCCCAGCGAAAAAAGATCCATTACATGGTATAAAAACTCACCTGAGCATTTTATATATGCTGTTAAAATGAACAAAACTGTGACGCATATAAATAAGCTAAATAACTGTTCTGATATAATAAATGATTTTATTAATAAAATAAATCCTTTAAATGGAAAGTTAAAATGCATACTTTATCAGATGCCCCCATCATTTAAGAAAAACGATGAAAACATGAAAATGGTCTTTAATATACCAAGGGGCAGCTTTATAGAGTTCAGGCACAGATCCTGGGATGCAAAATCAATGAAAGATATAATAGAATCAGGAATACATGTAGTTTCAGTGAGCTCATCAAAGTTTCCTTTTATTGTAAACGATGATGATATTTTATATCTAAGATTTCACGGCGATAAAAACGGTTACATGACCGATTATAATGACAGGTTAAGATACTTTGCAGAAAAAATTATAGAAAGCGGTGCCAATACATCATATATTTATTTCAACAACGGTTACAATGCTTATGCGCCAAAAAACGCTCTGAAACTTATTGAAATAATAAATGAATTAATTTAATCATTTATATTTATAGAATCCCTCGCCGGTCTTCCTGCCAAGCTTACCTGCATAGACGAGATTTCTTAATGTTATCGGTGGTTTAAACCTCTCAGATCCAGTATCATTGTATAAAACATTCATTATATCATAGACAACGTCAAGTCCTATAAAATCTGAGAGCTCAAGTGGGCCCATTGGATGGTTCATGCCAAGCTTCATTACTGTGTCTATACCCTCTGCACTTGCAACGCTTTCCTCGTATGCTATAATTGCCTCCCTGAGCATTGCCATGAGAACACGGTTTGAAACAAAACCCGGAAAATCCCTTACTTCAACAGGTGTTTTGCCAAGTGATTTTGATATCTCAATTATTTTCTTGGTTGTTTCATCAGAAGTGCTGTTACCACGTACAATCTCTATTAAACTCATTATTGGTGGTGGATTAAAAAAATGCATGCCTATGAATTTTTCAGGATTTTTTACAAATCTTGAAAGATATGTTATCGATATTGATGATGTGTTTGTTGCTATAATTGAATTCGATTTAATTTTTGATAGAACATCCTTTTTTACATCCTCTCTTTCGAGAACGGCTTCTATGTAGAGATCAGATTCCTGAGCATTTATGTCAGTATTAATATTTATCCTTGAAAGAACATCATCAACGCTTTTTATTTTTCCCTTTTCCTGGAATTTTTTTAACGAGTTTTCTATCCTTTTTATTCCCATATTTAATATATCATAGCTTACATCACTTAAAAGAACATCATTGTTGTTCATTGCGAAGACTTCTGCTATGCCAGAGCCCATCGTACCGGCACCAATAACTGTGACCTTCATTCGACCATCTCCAGTGTTAATGTATGGCCACCGCCACCTCCATGACATATTGTTGCCAGGCCAGTCTTCATATGCCTAGATTTTAATGCGTTTATTAATGTTACTATGATTCTTGAACCACTGTTTCCAAGAGGATGCCCAATGGCGATTGCACCGCCGTTAACATTGAACCTGTCATTGTCTATTTTTAGCTGATCCCTTACTATAATGGATGCAACCGAAAATGCTTCATTATGTTCAACAAGATCGTAGTAATCTATGCTTTTGTTTTGTTTCTCAAGAAGCTTTTTTGTCGCCGGTATTGGCGCCTCAACAAAATCCCTTGGATCTAAAGACGCTGAAGAATATCCTGTTATCCTTGCAATCGGTTTTAAATCGTATTCATTTACTGCCTTCTCAGAGGCTATTACAAGTGCTGATGCACCATCTGAAAGCTGTGATGAGTTGCCGGCAGTTAATATTCCATTTCTATCGAATGCGGGATTAAGTGCCTCCAAATCTTTCATTGTGGTTTTTCTTAAACCCTCGTCCTTAATTACATCATTGACGGGCACAATTTCATTTTTAAATTCACCGCTTTCAGTTGCCCTTATTGCCCTTTCCTGGCTTTGAACAGAGTAAGAGTCTGCGTCCTCCCTTGTTAGATTGTATTTTCTCGCGCTTCTCTCTGCGGAAACGCCCATGTGTTCATAGTACATAGCATCAATTAAACCGTCAACCAGCATTGAATCCTCTATTTTTGTGTTTTTATACAAAAGCTGTTTTGGCCCCCAGCGAAACTCGCTTCCGAGCAAAAG
>JAKAYN010000015.1:0-5347 GCA_021826785.1 Thermoplasmata archaeon
TGCTTTAAAAGTTGATTAATATTATAAAATATAATAAATTTTATAATAAATTTAGTTTATCTCAAATTCATGGCCATTGTACGGGAGTATAAAATCGTATTCTGGTAATGCCTCTTTTAGTTTTTCCCTCTGATCACCATGGCATAGAACTATCGTCTTTGGATCTATATCCTTTATGAATTTTACAAGGTCGCTATGGCCAGCATGTGCTGATAAATCGAAGAAATCAACCTTCATTGCCGGTTTTATTGTTGCACCTGCTATCTTAATTGTGCCGGTTTCAATGAGGCTTCTGCCATTTGTGCCCTCAACCTGGTAGCCAGTTAAAAATATGGCCGATTTAGGATCCTCTGAGAGTGAATCTATGTAGGCAATAACAGGACAGCCATCAAGCATGCCAGACGTTGTTATAATTATACCAGCGTTCTCCACGGCTTCTTTTCTCATCCTCTTGTTCCTGACCTTTATAACTCTGCCCAGAGATTTTCTGAAAAGGGCGTAATCCTTAAGAAAGCCAGGCGTATCAAGATATATCCTTGATATATCATTGCCCATGCCATCAACGTATATATTATAGTTCATATCGCGGAGTATCATGATCATCTCCTGCGTTCTGCCTATTGCAAAGGTTGGAAGTATAACCTTACCACCGTTGTCTATCGTTTCCTTTATGCTGTCCTTTAATCTTTTTATTACTTCATCACGGTTCTCGTGGTCTCTGCCTGCATAAGTACTCTCCATTATTAAAACGTCTGTTTTTACTGGTTTCGCGCCCTTTAAAAGGTTTGTGTCCCTTGTGTAAAGATCACCGGTTATCATAAATGAGAATGAATCCTCAAAACGCCACATGCTTGAACCCGGTATATGACCTGCACTGTATGCCCTTGCGGTCATGTTATTAAGTTCTATGTCCTCATTGTATCTCTCGGTTACAAGCGATCTAAAAAGATTTTCTATATCCTCCTCGTTGAATCTTTCAACATAGTTCTCAAGCCTCATTATCTTCAATGAATCGTTTATTATTGGCACAACGCTGTTTGCAGTCATTGCAGTTGCATGCAGTTTTGCACCGTAATTATGGTAGTAAACCGGTAATGCACCTGTGTGATCAAGGTGTGCATGTGTTATAAATATATCATTTACAGGCTCCGGTGGTAATGGATATTCCGGTGGCTTATCTGGTTCAACGCCGTAATCTATCATTATTTTATCATTTTTATCCTCTATTTTTATTGCAAGCCTTCCTACTTCCTCAGCTCCTCCTAAAAATTTTACCTTCGTATTTATCACCTACGCTTTTGCATTTTCAAGCCTCAAAGAACATTTGCAGTTTCTTTGATCGTGAATTTTTGGGATAACCCTTGACAGTATTTTTGGAACCTTTTCCTCATTCTGCCTCATTATATTAATAACCTCGTTTACATCAACGGGCTTTTCAGACCAGACATCATAATCTGTCACCGTTGCTATCATGCCGTAACACATTGCAAGCTCATCAGCAAGGTTTATCTCTGGAACAAGGGTCATGCCTATTATATCACCAAACTGCCTGAACATTTTTGATTCTGATCTTGTGGAAAATCTTGGACCCTCTATACATACATATGTTCCAGAACTGTGTATGTTATATCCTAAATCCAAGCCAGCATGATATGTAATATTTGATATATCATTGCAGAAAGGATCTGCCATGGATATATGATAAACATCAGGGCCGTCATAATATGTTAATCTTCTTTTCCTTGTAAAATCTATAAACTGATCTGGTATAACAATGTCGCCAGGCCTGTAATCATCACGTAATGATCCAACTGCATTAAGGCCTATTACCCTTTCAACACCAAGCTTTTTAAGCGCCCATATGTTTGCATGATAATTTACCATGTGAGGTGGTATGTTATGCTTTTTACCATGCCTTGGAATAAAAGCCACTTCAATACCAGATATCTCACCTATTTCTATCATGTCTGATGGCTTTCCATATGGAGTTTCAACATCAACCTTCTTGACATTTTCCATTATATTGTAAAGACCACTGCCACCGATTATTCCAATACTAGCCATGTTAATCCCTGAATGTTAGTTAATACCTAATTCAATAATGATATTTATCCATTTCTAATATATGTTGTTAAAAATATATGCTGATAAAAATTTTAATTGATGATTAGAAAACAGCGTGTCTTATTCTGTTATACTGTGAATTAAAATTTACAATAAATTCTGATGCTATGCTTTCTATATCAATTATATCATTATCCGTTAATTTGATTTCAAGTGCGTTTATATCGTCTTCCAGCTGTTCCAGTTTTGTTGCACCTATTATTGGAACGACGGAAACTTTTTTCATCTCTGCCTTTTTAAGCATCCAGGCAAGTGCCAGCTGTGCCAGTTTAACACCCTTGCCCTTTGCATATTCGTTTAGATCAGATAGTATTTTTATATTCTTTTTATCTGATAGGTATCTATCATTTAGCTCAGGCACAAAGGATGCCCTTGATGTTTCGCTGTTATTATTTAAATATTTATCTGTTAATATGCCCTGGGCAAGCGGTATGTATGCCATTATACCCATGCCGTAGTTTCTTGAAATATCAAATTTTTCAGATTCTATATCCCTTTCTATTAAATTGTATGGTTCCTGCATTGACAGTAACTTCATGTTTAATGCCTTAAACATTGCCGCAATATCCTTAATATCATTGTAATGGAAATAGCTCTCCCCAAAGTAAAGTGCCTTTGAATCATCATTTATGATTTTAAATGCAGATACTGTTTCCTCTATTGGTGTTTCTGGATCGGGTCTGTGCATGTGCAGTATGTCTACATAATCAGTTTTTAACCTTTTTAATGATTCTTTTATCTGCCATAGAAGATACTTCTTTGATAAACCTGATGCATTATTAAAATTCGCCATTTTGCCCATGAACTTTGTTGATATTACAATGCTTTCACGCTCGTAATCCTTTAATGCATCACCAAGTATAATTTCAGATAGGCCGGCATTCTCTGGATATATTGACCCATTGTAAACGTTTGCGGTATCAAAAAAATTTATGCCAAGATCGTATGCCTTTTTTATGATTTTTATTGATAGATCTTTGTCAACGTCATACCTAAAATTCTCATGTTTAACAGGCAGATGCCATGTCCCAAAACATAGCCTTGAAACCTTTAAGCCACTATCTCCAAACCTTATATAATCCATGATACATATTAAATGTATTTAATAAATAATTTTTCAATGGCAAAAAATCCCAAAAATTATAATAATGTTTTTAATAACGAATCGTGGCGGACGCAAGATTAAGATATGGTATGGCAATTCTTGGCTCATTGATAATTATTATATCTGCTTTAATAACATTGCTTGGCATATTTATAGCAGGCCTCTCCGGCTTTGCGGCATTGATAACTTTTAATCCAGCAGGATTTCCGTTGATAGGCGCCGGTATAATTTCAGCGATAATACCCGTTGTTTGGATAGTACTTGCTTATATAATTTATAAGATAGCAAGCACTGGTGGATCAAAAGGCAAGGCCGCTAATGGATTCGCAATCATTGTTCTTTCGATACTGATCTTCGTGCTTGGAGGTGGTTTTGTAATAGGCCCTGTGCTTTGCTGTATATCTGGTGTATTACTTATACTCTAGAAAGATTTATTATTATAATAAAAATATAAAATCATGAGGCATGGAAATATAAGCGATGTTAAAAGCAACGATGTTACCTTTGGAAGGTCACATGATGTAAAGATAAGATGGCTCGTCACCAAGGATGATGTAAAGGACTATGCTGTTAGAAAGTTTACTGTTAAACCAGGTGGATTAATATCGCATCATTATCATAAGTATGTTGAAACTTTAGTTATATTAAATGGAACCTGCAGAATATGCGTTGAAAACAAAAAAATGGATCTAAAAAATGGTGATTTTATATTTGTGGACAGCATGGAAAAGCATGAGATAATTAATCCAGGAAACATTGATCTTGAATTTTTATGCATTATAAACTATCCAGAGGATATGGAAATAAAAACAATTGATAAAGGCTGCTTTGATTAATTAATAATTTTTTTAATAAACATTTAATTTCATGTTTTTAATTCTTTACCATGGAAAAGATCGAGGTAAAAAATCCAGGTCAAGTCTATGGAAGGAATTTTATAATATATGAGGCTCTTGGAGAGCCTGTAATAAAAAAGGATGAATGGACCTTAAAGGTTTACGGTCACGTTAAAAAAGAATTAACATACACTTTCAATGACCTTGAAAGCATGCCCCAAGAGCATTACATAGCTGATTTTAACTGTGTTACAAAGTGGAGTATAAAGGATGTAGAATGGCAGGGGCCATCATTAAAAAAGATAATTAATGACTCTGGGCCGGATGATCAGTGTACATGGGTCATGTTTGAATGCGCTGATGGTTATGATGCACCCGTTCCACTGGAAGATGCACTTGATGATAGATCAATAATAGCAATAAAAATGAATAATGAGTATCTAAGCGTAGAGCAGGGTTTTCCAGCAAGGCCGTTTATACCTTCTCTGTATGGCTGGAAGAGTGCTAAATGGCTCACAGGTATAAGACTCATGCATGACTATGAAGATGGATACTGGGAAATGTACGGCTATCACCAGCGCGGTAATGTGGAATTGGAGGAAAGGTTTAAGGGCTTTTCATGGAAATTCTTTAAAAGATCGTCAAAACTAAAAAAGGAATAAATAATACATTTTAATAATGTGCTATGAAATTTCGTGGAACCGGCCCTGAATGGTTTGGACCTGTGGTTGGTACATTATCGGTGTCACTTACATTGTATCTAATATCTTTGGTTTATAATAATAAAACAATCCTTAAAATTGGCAGTTACGTTTATTATATAGATTTATTTCTATTCTGGCTTGTTTTAATCTCATTTTTTTATTATTACATATCAGGAAACGGAAATATAAAAAATGATTCTTTTAATATTCAAAGATTTCCATTTCTTGGTTTTATAGGTATACTCTACTTTGCACTGGCGTTCTTCTTCTATGCATACGTAGGAATAGATAGAACGATAGCCTTTATAATGCTTTATTTATACTATTTCTTTTATGCATACATGCTAATACTTAACGTTCTTCTTGCATACAGAATATACACCGGAACAATAGACTATAATAATATTACATATACAAGTTTAATACCGATAATATCTCTGGCTGGAAACATTATTCTGAGCTCAATACTAATGCCGCCAACCCTTAATTATTTTATTAATTATAGGTATATATTAGTATCAATGTATTTATTAATACTTGCAGGAACTGGAATAGCAAGATTGCAGTTGATCTTTATA
>JAKAYN010000015.1:5357-8959 GCA_021826785.1 Thermoplasmata archaeon
ATATGAATAAAAACAGTAGGCAGAAGGCACCGGCAACAATGATACCTTTGGGCGCATCAAGCATGATAGCGATAAACCTTCTGTTTATGCCGTTATTTAATAAACTAAAGATATTCTATGTTCCAGGATATATTGCTGTTGATGCATCAACAATGCTCTGGGGCTTTGAAATACTTTCTTTCCTAACAGGTCTTTTTATGGCATTGTTCCATTTTAAAAATCAACCATCGATATCAACATGGGCCTATGTGTTTCCAAGTGGAATAGCAACATTCGCCAATTACCTTCTTTATATAGAAACTGGAATTCCGGCCTTCAAATACGCGCTTTTAATTATAAGTATTGGTGTTTATGGTCTTTATATATACTCATTAAAAAATACATTTATTGTAATAAGAAATGCCTTAAAGAATTTATGAACTTACCTCCTTTGGCGATCTCTTTGCAGATGGCGATACTGTTGCCCTTGTAAGCCAGTACATTGATCTTATAAAGCCTGTTACGGTGTTAAGATTTATGTTTGTGAAATCAGCCGCCTTATGGCCATGGGTTTCTGCTAGCTCCCTGAATACATCCTCTATGTGCGAGAATATACTATTAGTCATCATGTTGACTATGCCGCTAAGCACAGGATTCATCTTTTTGCTCATATGTGGCATCATAACCCTTGTTATGTAAAGATCGTACTTCCATGATATGTATAAAAGATCCCAGTACTTTGATGGCAATCTGTCCATGTACGGGAATGGATTATCTTTTATATGAGATGACGTCATTGGTATAACAGGTAACGGAAAGACCCAGGCCTTGAATTTGTTATCTATTATTGAGAGTGCTATGTCTATGCTTTGATCTAGATCATCATCTGTTTCCTCTGGATAGCCTATCGTCATTGTGTAGCATGGGAATATTGCAGCATCGTTCATTATTGGTGTTGCATTTGTTATAACGTACTTCCAGTCCTCTGGCTTCCATGGGAACGGCTTTGCATTCATGTAATGCTTCATGATTTTTACGCTGCCTGTTTCTAGGCCTACAACAGGCGCCTCGGCCATGTATTCCTTTAAACCGGCTATCTCTGATATTTCGTTTACTACCTTTGGTGCGCTCAGAACTCCTGGTGCAGATATATGTGGAAATGTTATGTATCTGGCCCCGAGGTTTTTAACCATGGTAAAAAGCTTTACCAGAGCCTCCTCATTTGCCTGAAGCTTTCTCTGGCCATATAACAATATATCATCGCTGACCAATTCTATATCCTTGTAACCTGTTGAAAGATTCAGCTTCACCTCTTTTTCTATGTCCTCGTATGGTATGCTTCTAAAGGTTTCGGGCGTTATTGAGCAGAACTGGCAGCCTCTTGGACAGCCACGGGTAACCTGAACCTCGCCGAATCTTGCCGGCTTTATTATTGTTGGTATTTCATTTACCTTTGGCATTCTTCCTGTTATACTTTTTGGCAGATCCTCACCGTTCATGGCCTTTTTTACTATTATCGGAAAATCAATCTCTGCCTCTCCGTTGAATATCGTGTCAACCCAGTCGGGTTTTTTAAGACCTATCTGCCATGCAGCAGGACCACCTATTATAACCTTGAAATGGTATTTTGATTTTAATTTAGACACAGTCTCTGATAATTCATCAAAGAACTTTGCCGTCCAGCTTTCGCCGCCGCCGAAGAGCATTGTTAATTTAAATGTTACAGGGCTTAATCCGTATGGATCATGAACATTTATTCCGAGAACCTTTGTGTCCTCGTTTACATATTTTTCCAGCAGCTGTGGTGGTATTATTGAAACATCGGTTATGCCATTTGCATGAAGCGCTGCCTCGACCTTTCTAAGTGCATATGGCACGTACTCAGGTTCGTTATTCTTCATCTTCACCTCCGGGGCAAAGATGTAATTCATTAATGGCCTTGGAACTACCCTGTAGGGCAGGCATGCAACATAACCAAGTGTCGACATGCCTCCAAAATTTGTAAAGGTCCCACGATCTGATGTAAGAATTATGGAACTCATAATAATAATATATTTTTAAAATATTTAAGTTTTCGTTAGTAATCAAATAAAATATTCAATATGATTGTTATTATCGAATTAATTTAACCTAAAATAACTGAAATACAGATAATAAATTACTAAATGTTAATTTGATATTTATTTATCATAGAAAAATGTTTATAATTTAATCTTTTTCTGCTATATATTTTAATATATTTCCACTTTTAATGTACTTTACCTCCTGCTCTGTATCAACCCTAACCTTTCCCTTTAGCTCCCTGCCGTTTATTTTTATTGTTATATCCATGCCTGGTTTTATATCATTGAGTCCGGTGATCTCTATCAGTTCATCGCCCTTAAGTTCTGGTTTCTTTTCTATCTGTATTGGAACTACGCCCATGTCAACGAGATTGCTGCGGTGTATTCTTTCAAAACTCTCTGCTATAACTGCTTTTATGTTCATAAGTGCGGTTACCTTGGCGGCCCAGTCCCTGGAGCTGCCTGAACCGTACTGCTTACCGGCAAATATTACAAGAGGTACCTTTTCTTCTTTATATTTCATGGCAGCATCGTATATTGTCATCTTTTTGCCGTCAGGATAATGTATTGTATAACCGTTTTCATCGCTCATGAGATTTTTAAGCTTTGGATTTGAAAATCCACCGCGAAGCATTACTTCATGGTTTCCACGTCTTGAACCAAAAGTATTCATCTCGGTTGCGCCGAGGCTGATAAGATACTTACCTGCAACGGAATCTCTTGATATTGGACCTGCCGGTGATATATGATCTGTTGTAACCTTGTCACCAAAGATGGCAAGTATTCTACCATTCTTTATATCAGTCACAGGTTCAAGGTAAAGCCATGGTGGTATCTTTATGTATGTCGATTTTTCATCAATGTTGTACAAAACCTCGCTAACAGATGATAAAGAATTCCAGTTATCATCTCCTGAAAAAACGTCCTTATAGCGTTCCTTGTATAATTCAGGATCATTTGCCATGTTTATATATTCTTTTATCTCATCAAGTGTTGGCCATATATCCTTTAAGTACACCTTATTGCCATTTTTATCTGTTGCCAGTGGTTCCTTGTAAGGGTCGAAATTTAAGCGACCCGCTATGGCCATTGCTGTAACAAGTATTGGCGATGCCAGATAGGCACCGGCTATGTATGGATTTATCCTGCCCTCGAAATTCCTATTTCCGCTGAGAACTGCAAAAGTCTTTACATTGTTCTTTTTTATATCGTTTTCAACTGCCGGTATCAATGGCCCTGCGTTACCTATACATGTTGTGCAGCCATAGCCAACGACATAGAAATTGAGCTTTTCAAGATACTCTAAAAGACCTGTATTTTTTAAGTATTCGGTGACAACCTGTGAACCTGGTGCCAGGCTTGTTTTAACGTAATCTGGAGGCGTTAATCCTAGATTATATGCCTTCTTTGCAAGTATGCCTGCCCCTATAAGAACGGTTGGATTTGATGTGTTTGTGCAGCTTGTTATTGCCGAGATTACAACCGAACCATTTTTAACCACATCACCGTCATTGCCACCATCGATTAATTTTTCTATGTTTTCCTTTAAGTGATCCAGTG
>JAKAYN010000016.1 GCA_021826785.1 Thermoplasmata archaeon
CGATCTCAGGCATGTAATAATCATTTTCATAAACAGGTTCATCATATATTTCAGGTTGAGGCTCCTCACGTCTTGGTATAAGAGACGCACTTTTTTCGTATAATATATGCCAGGCCCTTGCAAGTATAATACCATGAAGCTCAAAGTCCCTTTTATCTATATAGTTTATTGCCTCGCTGAGCTTGGATATATCAACATCCCATGGGTCTATCTTACCTAAGATGCAGAGTTTAAAGAGAATTGATATTGTCCTTGAGATCTGATCCGGATAGTTTATATCATCGTCCAGACTGTCAAGTATCTTTGAGTAATATTCTATATCATCGCTGTTTACAAGCATCTTTAATATATCATTTTTATTCATCGCCAAGACTCTTCTCTATAATTTCGGTATTTTCTTTATCGTATGTTGTCACACCTATAATATGATCCGCATACTTTGAAACTGCACCCTTTAATGATACCATAATTATCTGTGCATGTTTTGAATTTTCCTTAAACATCAGGCCCATGTGCTCTGCGTTATAACCATCAAGGAACATATCAACCTCATCAAGATAGTAAAATGGTGATGGTTTTGCCCTCTGGAATGACATTATAAGTGAAAGGGCAGCAAGGCTTTTTTCACCACCGCTGAGTGATTCAATCTTTATCATGTACTTGCCCTTTGGCCTGGCTTTTATAAAAACCTCAGAGTTCAAAGGATCAGATGGATTTGACAGCTCCAGTGTGGCCTCACCACCATCGCTGAGCCTTGAATATATCTCCTTAAACTCATTATTTATGCTATTAAAAAGATCCATAAAAGCCATTTTTTCTTCTTCTATAAGCTTGTTTTCTATTTCCTTTAGCTCTGATCTTTCTTTTTCGAGCTTTTTGTATTTTTCCATGTTCTCGCCATATTTTTCCATGGTTTCATTGTACTCTGAAACCGCCATCTGGTTTATTGGGCCAAGGGCATTTATCTCTGATCTGTATTTTTCAACAAGCGACTTTATCTCTGATACACTTTTGTTGTAATTTTTTACCTCACCCTCTATTGAAACGTTTATTTCATTTATCCTTGATATTATCCCATCCATTCTTGATTTCATGTTTGCCAATATTATATTATTCTCATTTATTGAATCGTCTATTTCCTTCTGCTTTTTCTCAAGATCATAATAATAATTCTTTTTTGATTCGAGCTGTTTGAAAATATCCTTAAACGATGATTCAAGTTTTGATAAAATTATATTTTTTTCGTTTAATTGTAGTTCCATTGATCTTCTCTTTTCATTTAAATCCTTTATATTGTTTGATTTTGACGATATTTCTTCTTTATATGATGATATCCTAGATTTAAGATCGTTTATTCTATCATTTAAATGATTAATATCATTTATTAAAACAGATAGTTCGTTCCTTGCATTGTTGTACTGATTTTTTAGTTCATCAAGCTGTTTTTGCATTGATTTTTCTATTTCCAGGTCTTCGGGACTTATCTTCTTCAGCTCGTTGAATATATTTGATTTCTCACCGTTTAATTTGTAAAGCTCAAGTTTTATATTATTCTCATTAAATGAGAGCTTTTGTATCTCCTTTTCAATATCATTTATAATGGATTTTACCTCATTTAGTTTTGATTCCTTTTCCTTTATTAAAGATAAGGTTTCCGAAAGCGATGACTGGTAATTCTTTATATTTTCATTTAAGGCCGTGCTCTTTTTTGTTATGTTAATCAATGCAGACGATATTTTATTTAGCTCATCGCTTTTAACCTTTAGCTCCTCACCAAGAAGATTATTCTCATTTTCAAGGTTTGATATCTCCTTTGTTATCCTGCTGTATATTAATTCGTCGTTTTTTAAATAACCGCCGGTTATTGCACCGCTTGGCTCAAAGATTTCCCCGGCAAGTGTTACGATTCTAACACCTGTCATATGCTTCCTTGCGGTTTCCATTGAATCTGCAAGCAGTGTATCAGAAAAAACGTAATATATAATATTCTCAAGGTCTCCGTTATATGATACAAAATCTCTTAGAAAGCCAAGTATGCCGTCACTGTTTATTAAATTAAGGGCCTGTGGGTGGTCCCTTGGTTTTAATATTTTGTTCAACGGAAGAAATGTGAGTCTGCCAAGCCTTTTTTCCTTTAATATTTCTATGCATCTCTGTGCCGTTAGATCTGTATCAACAACTATGTTATACAATCTTGTGCCTGCACCGGCCATTATTGCATTTGAGTAATCATCATTATATTCTATTAAATCCTTAACCTGGCCGTATATACCTTTTATTATTTCCTTTAGATTGTTTATCTCACGAAGGGCATCAGAAACCACTGGCCTATAATTAATATTTCTTAGTTCCCTTTCAAGGCTTTTTATTTTATTATTATTGTTTTTTATGCTTTCAGATATATTATATGTTTCATTTCTCAGAGCCGCATAATTTTTGTTTGCTGTTTTCATTGAGCTTTCTATGTCATTCAGCTCGGCCTTTGAGTTATTTATCTTCCATTTTAAATCGTTTTCCCTAAGTTTTAGATTCTTTAGATCCTCCTCTATAATTGATATTTCCTTTGCCAGTGACGCTTTTTGATTATTATAATTTGATATCTTTTCATTTATATTGTTTATATCATTATTCTTAATTTTTATCTTTTCATCTATATCATTAAGCCTTAAATTTAGTTCAGAAACCTTTTTTGATTTGTTTAGATTTTCCTCCCTGAAATTCTCTAATTCCTTTACAGCCTTGTTAACGTTTGTTTCAAGTTCATTAATCCTTTTCAATTTCGAGTTTTTTTCATCCATGTATTTTTTCATGTTTTTCTCTGAGAATGATAATGCCTCCTCTGCAGTCTTTAATTTCATCTCTGTGTTTTTTAATTCTGTTTCCTCAGATACTATCATTGTGTCCATTTTTCCTATTTCAACATTTATTGATGATATTTCACTGCGTATTTTATTTATCTCATTGCCTGAGAGCTCGTTTATCCTTTTATCAAGCTCATTTATATCATTTCTTGTTTTATTAAGCTCTATTGTATTTTCTGAGCTGTTTTTCCTTAAGCCGTTTATTTTGTTTTCTATATCTTTCACATTTTTTTCAAATATCGATAATTCAGAAACTAATCGTTCCTTTTCCTTGAATTTTAGATATTTTTCCATGGAATTTATGGTATCGCTTAGCTCATAGTACCTTTCAGCAGTCTCCTTCTCTATTTTTAGTTTTTCAAGCCTAGATGAGATCTCTGTTATTAACACATTAACAGTGTTCATATTATTTTCAACGCCTTGTATATCAGATTTTGCATTCTCTATCTTATCCTTGAAGCTCTCTATGCCTGCAAGGGCCTCAAAAAGTTTCCTTTTTTCATAACCGGACATTGTTATTATATTATTTATATCACCTTGAAGCACAAAGCTGTATGAGTCAAGGTACACATGAAATGAGTCAATAAGATTTGAGACCTCAGTGTATTTTGATTTTTTATTATTTATATAATAATTTGACTTGTACTCACCGTTTTCCTTTTTTATCTCACGCCTTATTGAGTATAAATTTCCATTATCATTTATATTTAGCTCAACATGGCAGTAGTTCTTTGATGATTTTTCAGATTTGTGTATAAGGTCTGAAAGCCTTTCTATTCTAACTGTTTTATTAGATCTTATTCCTAAAACAAATAATATGGCATCACCAATATTGCTTTTGCCAGAACCATTTGGCCCGATTATAACGGTAAATCCCGGCTTAAAGTATATTTTTGTCTTTTTACCGTATGATTTAAAATTGTCTATTTCTATTGATTCTATAAACATGTATGTATGACAATGTCGTAGAAATATAATTATTTTGCGTTTCTTTTAAATATAAATGGCTGAATCATAATTTTTAATGAAAATAAAACTTTGAGTTACCTTATTTATTACTCTTTTATAAATTTTATGCTTAATTGTAATTCAAAATAATTTATTTCGTTAAAATTTTTAATTTAAACTATATAATGTAATTTTTAACAAAAAAAATTGCAAAAAAAGAAAAATGTTTTTATATTATCTTTGTAATAGCTAATTATGATAACACAAAATGAAAATGAAATTATAAAACCAAAGGCTCAGATAAGGTCTTATATAGGAAGACCATGCAAGCTTAGCAAGGAGCAGATAGCAGAGCTTAGAGATTTTATTGTCAGAAAGAAATCGTGCACCGTTAAAGAGATAAAGGATTACATAAAAAATAGATTTGATGTTGATTATTCAACAAAGGAAATAAGAGAAATTCTAAAGAAGCTTGGGTTTGTATATTATCCATTGCTGAGAAAGTACACATATGAAGAATATTACTATGAAAAGGTAATGAAAAAATTTGAAATGAATGATATTTATTAAAAAATTTTATTAAAATTATCTTGCAGAGGCTGCAACCCTTTCTATTTCTTCCTTCTTGCTTACAGCGTATGAGTTTCCGTCGTTTCTTGATGCAAGTATTATCTCGTTTGCAAGGCATTCCTCTATTGGCACCTTGCTCTTAAATGATTTGCTTGTTGCTCCTATGCATATGTTTCTTAATGCCTCATCAAGCCTTCTCGATGGTGATACATCAACGGATTTCGGCACGGCTATACCACCGTACTTTAATCTTGTTACCTCTTCCCTTGGTGCGCTGTTCTCTATTGCATTTATTAGAACCTGAATTGGATTCTGCTTTGTTCTCTGCTCGACTATTTCAAATGCCTCCTTTAAAACACGGTATGCTGAGTATTTTTTTCCTGTCCATTTCTCTGTTCTCATTAATTTGTTCAATAACCTTTCCACGGTGTTTATATTTCTCTTGCCGGCAGAATAGTTTGAATATCTGCCGCCTGTATGAAGGTTAAAATATGAATTTAGATTGATGTACTTTGCAAGGCCCATATCGTGTATTTGTATTCCTGAAACATCATATTTACCCATTATTAAACGATCCATGCTTACCTCACCGTCTTCTCCTTTCTACCCTTTACAAGCTCATGAAGCGAGATGCCATTTACCTTTATGACCTTATACCTGACTCCAGGTATATCTCCCTTACTTCTGCCCATTCTTCCGCCAATCCCCTCGACGACGACCTCATCGTGTTCGTCTATGTAGTTTATTGCACCGTCACCCGGGGCAAAGGCAGATAGCTGCCTGCCGTTCTTTATAAGCTGTATCTTAACGCATTTCCTTATACCGGAGTTTGGCTGCTTTGCCTCTATGCCAACCTTCTCTATGACTATACCTTTAGCCTGTGGTGCGCCTTCAAGTGGATCACTCTTCTTCTTTAAGTTTAATACCCTGCGCTTGTAATCCCTATCAGACCACCTATATTTTTTCCTAGACTTCATGAGTTTCTTGCCAGCATTTAATCCATTTGCCATTAAATCACCTTGAACCTGAGACTATTTTTACAACATCATTATTTATTAATTTATAATCTTTTCCAATAATCCTGTGTGTTCTGCAGTTTATAGCCTTTATAAAATTATCACCTATCTCGCTGTGCACCTTGTATGCAAGATCAAGTGCTGTGTCCCCATTCATCATTATAAATGCATCAGGAAGGACGTTCCCGTTTTTATCGGTCCATTTGCTCTCATCGTAAACTGGGTAAACTATTATATAGCCAAGGGATGAAACAATGTTTGATATAACGTCGTCAAACATAACGTTGTTCTCATAAAATTTTAAAATATTGTTTAATATTAATTTCTGTTGCTCGTTACATTTTTCGCTTATGTTAAAATGTCTTGAGTACCTATCAATATAACCATTTTTATATGCCTTTGCAAGGGCAAGCTCATACCCTGCAGATATAACCGGATACTCTAATTTTATTTCTTTATTTAAAAGATCGGCCTTGTTGCCAACATCAAATATTGGCTTTATATATTTTATTATTCCCTGTGACAGTTCAATAACATCGTTTTCTGACCATATTGAAAGCTGTTGCGGCACGTTAATCTTTGTTAGAAGATATTCAACCTGCTTTTCATTGATGCCAAAGGTTGCAAGCTTCTTTAACAATTTTAATGATAGTCTATCGCCTGATGCATCCTCCTTCCTTGAAAATTTCTGCCAGTTATCGTATACCTTTGATGAGATCCATTTTATTATCTCACTTCTAACCATTGATATATCGTTTTTGTAATCGCCTTGCACATCAAAGAGGTTTATTAATATATCAGAATCACGTATATTGTCAAGAAATTGGTTTCCCATGCCCTTGCCTTCACTTGCGCCCTCTATGAGCCCAGGAACATCTATGATCTCAACAGGTATATACCTTATGCCGTCTATGCATTTGCCCTCACGCGGATTGCATTTTACATTTATATCATTGTGCGGGCATCTATCCTTTATATATGATATGCCAACGTTTGGTTTTATTGTAGTGAAAGGATAATCTGCTATATCTACATCTATTTGTGTTATTGCGGAAAACAATGTTGATTTGCCAGCGTTAGGTTTTCCAACTATGCCGATTTTTAGCATCATTATCACGATTCTATTTTTCTCATATCATAACCCTTGGGGCATTCTATTCTTCCAAGTATGTTTTTTATTACAATCTTCTTTGGCTCCTTTATATGTATTAAATTGCACGTCTCTATGTTTGGACATGTTAAATAATCGCATTCCATGGATTTTAGCTCTATTGATGAACCTTCCATTATGCGCCTGCTGTACTGTACATTGAATGTTCTTGTTACCTCTTCGACTTCTATGGTTGATACCTTGTTTTTATTATATACAAAGCAGGGATTTACGTTTTCGCGGACGTTTAATATTTTATAGTGTTTTCCACGTTCAAGGTTAAAGCAAACGTTTTTCAGGCTACATTCATCACATTTTCCGGATAATGGCCCAACAAACGTGAATTCCAGACCTACCTTTGCAAGATCCATTCCTATAAGTGTAATTTTGCTCATAATAATGGGATAAAAAGCCTTAACATATTAACATTGTGGTTTTTCTAAACTGATTTTTATAATTACATTTTTCATATATAAATTACATCATTATATAATTCCTGTTATTGATAGTATTCTTTCGGATACATTATAAGATAAATCGCTCTCACCAAGTATTGTATACCTTGATGGCCTTATTCTATGTGCTATGCTTAAGGCCTTAATCACAGTTTCACGTGGTATTCCATATGATTCTGCCTTAATGCTTAGGCCTATTCTTTTGTATGTGTCCCTTAAAAGCCCCCAGTCACCGCCATGAAGGTACATTGATATTACAGATCCCATGGCGCACTGCTCACCATGTATTGAGCTGCCAGGCCCTATGATTTCCAGGGCGTGAGAGAATAGATGCTCACTACCGCTTGCAGGCCTTGAGCTGCCTGCTATGGCCATAGCAGCACCGGATGCAAGGATCTGCTTTGTTACGAGCCATATGCTCTCTTCAAGGCCTGGCTGTATCATCGATGATCTTTCTATTAGCTCACGGCCTGCGTACTCAGACATAACAGCCGCCGTGCTGCTGAAATCCTCACCCTTTAAGCGGTTTGCAAGCTTCCAGTCAAGAACTGCTGTTATGTTTGATATTACATCCGCAGCGCCTGCGGCAACGTACCTGTATGGTGCGAGAACCATTATTGATGTGTCTGCAACTATTGCTGATGGCATTACAGCCTCCTCGGAGTAAACAGTTTTTCCATCGTATATCGATGCCCTTGGTGACGCTATGCCATCATGGCTTGGTGCTGTTGGGACACTTATAAACGGTATGCCAAGATCATAAGCTATTTTTTTGGCTATATCAATCTTTGAGCCGCCACCAACGCCCAGGACTATGCCTGGCCTTTTATTTTTTAATGATTCTTCTATGTTTTTTATTGATTCCCTTGTTGCCTTTGATGCTATTATTATATTTACATCAAAATCCTTTAAATTTGCAAGAACTCTTTTGCCAGCTATATTGTATGTATTTTCACCGGTGATTAAAAGAATATTGCCCGATTTTAAGAATTTTGAGACGACCTCTGCTATATTAAAAATTGCATCGTGACCTATGTATACATCGCTTGGAAAATGCATGCTTTTTATCTTATTGAAATTCATGACCAACTATATTTATAATGAATATAAATCTATGTATTCATTATATTTAAATTGAACTTATCAATATAAAGGCATGGATTACATTAAAAACTTTGAGAATTACATGATAGGTAACAGAAAGAGTTATAATACAATAAAGGAATATAAATCCCTTGTCAGTGATTTTATTAACTATATAAATAAAGACCCAAAGAACATCAACGATGTTGATATAGAGAACTATAAAAGGCACCTTGCAGTTGATAAGAGGTACTCAAAGGCATCACAGTATTTAAGCATGAAGGCAATAAAGCTATTTTTCCAGTCATTAGATTTAAAGGTACCAAGAACGCTCACTGCACCGAGAAGAAATAAAAAAATACCTGTATATTTAAGCACAAACGAGGCAAAAAATTTAATAAAGGCATCATCGAATAATAAAAAACATCTTGCAATAGTGTCACTTTTACTTTACTCAGGAATAAGGGTAAGCGAGCTCTGCAACCTGAAAATAGAGGATGTCGACCTTAACGAGAACATAATATATATAAGATCCGGAAAGGGCGGCAAGGATAGAATAGCAATAATACCTGATGAATGCTCTAAAATATTAAGGTCATATTACAATGATAGGTTAAATTATCCAGGTGATACATTTTTTATCAGCAACAAAAAATCAAAGTACAGCACGAGCACAATAGAGAGACTAATAAAAAAGCTTGCCAGAATGGCGAATATAGAGAAGCATGTCACACCACATGTTCTCAGGCATACCTTTGCAACGTCAGTGCTGAGAAACGGCGGTGATATAAGATTTATACAGCAGATACTTGGCCATGCAAGC
>JAKAYN010000017.1 GCA_021826785.1 Thermoplasmata archaeon
ATATATTATATTTTTATTTATCCTGCCAGGCGGTCTCTTAAAATTGCCATATCTCATAAAGATTATGTTTACTATTAATACGGATATTAATAACGACATTATAAAATAAAATGAAAAATCAAAACTTATATTGAACAATCTTAATACCGTGTATTCGCCAAGGGATGCGCCTATAAAGAAGCCAGTCTGGTATATCCCGAGGTTTTCTGATCTTTTTTTCAGCTCACTAGATGCCTGGACTATTGATGCATTTGATATATAAACCATGGCTGATGCAGCGCCAATAAATAACTGTAACAAAAAATACGAATTATACGATCTAAAAAAATAGAAGCCAGAGAAGAATAAAACCATTAAAAGAAATGATAGCCTTGCAGATAATGCAACGCCAATTCTATCTGCTATTATGCCAGATGGTATCTGCATTATAGTATAACCTATCCAGTATGCTGTTACAAGAAGAGACCCTAAATATACATTTATACTAAAGCTTGATATTATAAATGGCAAAAGCACAGGTATGAAAAATCTAACAGTTGAATTCATTATAAAAGAAGCTATGGATGTTATTAGAAGCCTATTTTTTAAGTTCATAGATTGCAGCCGCCATGCTGGAGTAAACACCAATATCGCTTCCAAACCTTGATGGCAGAATCCTCATATCATTCATTGAAAACTTAATAAAATTTTTATATAAAATTGGATAGAATTCATTGTATTTATATGTAAAGACACCGCCTACAACTGCAAGATCCAGTGCGAGTGTATTTGCGAGGAAGGCAAGTAAATATCCTAAATGCTGCATAGATCTTCTTATTGCATACCTTTCACCATAAATTTTTATCATATTATTTAACCCGGTGCCACTGCACATATAATCGTAATTTATCTTCGATCTTAATGATATTTTATTATATCCTATTTCAAGGCTTTTATCATTTATGTATGGACTACCATTTATTATGAAGCCCGCGCCAAAGCCGGTGCCAAACGTCATAAACGTCATGTTTTTTGCATTTTTGCCGTTCCCCCAGATCCATTCAGCTATGGTTGAAGATAAAGCATCATGCATGATATTTACTGTTACATTAAATTTATTTTCAAGTATATCTTTTAATTTAACATGCCAGAAGCCAGGCAAATGTGGTGGTTCTAGAATTATACCATTTTTATTATCTATAGGGCCTCCGATGCTTACACCGAGTCTTTTTACATTATAATTTGAAAGCCAGTTATCTATTATATCGGATGCAGCATTAATTTCATCAATGTAACTGTTACTAAAGCTTTTGAACTTCTCTATTGAAATAATTTTCAGATTATCTTCATATTCCCCAAGAACAAGCGTTGTGTTTGTACCGCCTATATCAAAACCTATAAAATACATTGATAAAAAATGTCAATAATAATTATAAGCTTTACACAAATTATATTAATAAATATCAAAGTATTTAAATAATTCTTATATTTATTTTTATGGACGTAGATTCATATATAAATGAGGATATAAAAGCATTGAAATCCATCGACATTGATAAGATAAACAAAATAGCAAGTTTGATAATAAAAACTATAGAAAATCATGGAAAAATAATAGCATTTGGAAATGGTGGCTCGGCAGCAGATGCTGATCATTTAACTGCAGAGCTAAACGGCCATTTTATAAGATCAAGAATGGCCCTGCCTGCAATATCATTATCAAATGTATCAGTTATAACTGCAATATCAAACGATTATGGTTACGAAAATGTCTTCTCAAGGCAGATTGAGGCAGTATGCAATGATAATGATTTAGTTATCGGAATAACAACATCCGGAAAATCAATAAATATAATAAATGCTTTAAAAAAGGCTGCTGATAAAAGGGCATTTACCATTGCAATGACAGGATCAAAATATGAAATTCTTAAAAACATATGCGATGAGATAATCTCAGTAAACTCTGATAAGACGCCAGTTATACAGGATGTGCATCAAGCAATTATACATATAATATCGTACATCATAGACGAGCATTTCTGATTTAAATTATATTTTTTAATGATTCGTGATATTTACTATCTGCCCATGGTAAAACTTCCCTGAAAAACGATGGTCCATGATGTGCAAAGAAATCAAGCTTTCCAGGTGTTATAAAAACATTTCCCTTTTTCACCGCGCTTATATTATTCCAATTCCTTTCATCTATGATTCTTTTTATATCATCATAGTTAAAATCACGGTACATTTTGTGCTCGTATATTATAACATCTGGATCCTGTGACCTAACAAAATCAAAATCCGGATAAAGCCATTCCGAGTCTTTTTCAAGATATATGCTTTCAAAGCCAAGAAAGTAAAGTGCATCAGTTATATAGCTCATTGATCCAAAGGTTATAGGTCCACCTAGATCAATTTCAAAGTAGGTTTTTATCTTTTTACTATTGTTTTTTATGTTTTTGCTCAATGATTCTACGAGCCTTTTTGCCTCGTTTTTTCTGTTAACAACTATGCCTATTTTATTTATCATGTCAAGTATGCCAAACATGGATGAAGGTAGCTCAAACATATAGGTTTTAAATTTTTTATTTATTTTATTGTAAAGCATTTCCTGGTAGCCACCTATTGTTAGTATAATATCTGGATTTAATTCCTCAAGAACATCAATTCTCGTTGTAGAATAGCTTGCAAGCTTTCTTTTGCTTTTTGCCGCCTCAGGTCTGGCACAGAATGCAGAATCTGCTATGATCTTATCGCCAAGGCCAAGATCAAATAGCGTTTCGGTAACCGCAGGACTGAACGAAACTATCCTTTCAAGCTCATCGTTTATTGTTACATTCGATCCATTTTCCATTCTAAGCTTTCTCATGTTTAATCATAATAATATTATTTTAAAAATTATCCCTAAACCTATCAACAAAATACGGAAGAGAAAACTCGTAACGCTTGCTGTTTCCAAAATGCCCGCCATTAAATTCCATGTAGCAGTGCTCTATTTTATTTTTTAAGAGCTTATTGTGCATAGTTCTCAATCCTATAAATAAATTGTATTCATCCTTTACGCCAACGTCCATGTATATTGAAAGCCTTTTAAGATTATTTATATATCTATCTATGTTCTTTGCAGGATCATAGTATATCCATTTTTGCCATACATCTGATTTAAAAGAACCTGTTTCAACATCAAATGGCAGATCAAAACCATCATTATTATATGAGTAAAATGCAGACATGCCTATTATGTTTAATGTTCTTATTTCATCATCTGTTATATCTGCTTTTTTTGAAGTTTCATTAATAAAGTCGCTCAAGAATCTATTATTCAGATACTTATAGGCAACCGGTATATCAGGTATATAAACATATTCAAAGCAGCTATCGCCGAAATGGTCAGCAAATCCATCTATTAATTCTGGATGCCTAATAGCAAGGTTATATGCACCAAAGCCACCAGATGACTTCCCAAACAAAACAGTTTTTTCCGTGTGAAACATTTCAGATATCTCTGGTATTATCTCATCTATTATAAAATCCTCATAGTTGCCAACTGCGGGTGAATTCATATACTGGTTAACATGAAACTTTGTTGAGAAATCCGGATTTATTATAACAGAATTCTCTATCTTTCCATTTTTGTAAAGCTTTGTTATTATCTCTGAAAATCTGTTATTTAATTTGGGTGTTCCATTTAAACCTGCAAGCTCTATAAAAAGTATTCCGTGGTTTACATGATCCGGATAAAAAACAAGTATGTCCCTTTCGTCACTGTCATTAAGCCTGTTTCCATTTAATGCCTTACTTTTTATTTTAATCATCTTTTTATTCAGCATTTTATGGTATATTGCAAAATAGAATATACGGTTTGTCTTATAATTCATTATTTGAAGTTAATGAATCAAAACTGTTTATATAGCATGCATTAATTATTTTTCAATGCTTGCCCACTGTATAAAGGTTGAAAAGCACGATATAAAAGCCCTTAAAAAAATAGAGAAATCAGGAATCGTTGATAATAATTTAGTTTACGACCATGATGAAAATTATATATACGTTCCTGTTAAATTTAAAACTGATAATTCAATAGAACATGATTTTAAGGAGAAAAACAGCATAAAAAAATCCATAAGCATTGAGATGAATAAACATGGTATAAATGATTATCCAGACAAATGGATAAGATTAGGTTCATCTATAATTATAAGAAAAACAAAAAACGAAAGAAAGGTTGGATCGATACTTGCCAGGATTTTGAATGTTTCATCTGTTTACATGGAAACTGGAAAGATAAAGGGCGATTTTAGAAAGCCATCTTTAAAGCTAATATATGGTAAGGGAGGTAATATAATACATATAGAAAACGGAATTAAATACATGTTAGATCCTGCAAAGGTTATGTTCTCTCCTGGTAATATAAATGAGAGATCAAACATCTATGAGGATTTAAACGGGAAAATCTTTCTTGATATGTTTGCAGGAATAGGTTACTTTTCAATTCCTGCTTTAAAGTATCAAAGGCCCGCAAGGGCAATACTATGTGATATAAATCCTGATGCCATAAATTTTCTTAAAAAGAACATTGAAATAAACAATATAAAAGTTAAAACAGATATATTTATATGTGATTCGAGAAAGCTTTCATCAAAAATAAAGGCAGATTACATAATGATGGGCAATTTTAAATCCATAGATTTCCTTCCACATGCCCTATCACATATAAAAGATCATGGTAAAATATCAATGCATTATCTCACAGACGAAAAGTATATTAAAAATTCCTATGATATAATCATTAAAAAGGCCAGGGCATACGGTTATAATCTTATTTTATATGATTACCACACTGTAAAATCTGTATCACCATTTTTTTATCACGTTAACGCAAGATTTAATATATTCAGGATTTAAATATAAATTATAATACTACTATGATTAGAAATTAATAAAAAAAATTAATATACCATATTTTATATAGTTTGTATATATGAATACGTACCTTATAATAAGAAAGGTAATACAGGATATATCTTTAGTATTATTCGTCCTGGTAGTCCTTTATGTAATATTCAGGGCCATTGGTAATCCTGCAATAATCTTACTTCACGGATTAAAGCATCCATCACCAAATGAATTAAAGATTATTGAGGCTGAGCTAGGCCCACTTGCAGGTCCGGTTAACTTCCATGACTTTTTGATATATCTAGGTGATATGCTAACATTCCACTTTGGAAAATCGGTTTACAGTCAGGAGTCAGTTGCACTTGAGGTTGAGTCTGCACTTCCTTACACTTTATTATTATTCGGCATAGCCGCTGTTATATCTTTTATAATAGGTATACCGGCAGGAATAGCAACATCATTTTTAAGGGGAAAAAAATCAGAGACAGGCTTAATAACAACGGCAACTATACTTAACTCTATACCGTTCTTTGTGCTTGCAATACTTGTCTTTGTTTATTTTGCAGGTTATTATCATATATTTCCATTAAGGGCAGTTTTTCCAATAACAGATATAACGCATCCAACACTTTCAGGATTAGGCAACGCATTTTATCATCTTGTCATGCCAATTACAGTTCTTGCGGTTATCGAAATAATGGGTCATTTATTAACAACCAGGGCTGCTATGGTTTCTGTCCTTGGTGAGGATTTCATAACAACGGCGCGTGCAAAGGGCGTTAAGGAAGGAACCATAATGTTCCATCATGCCGCAAGAAATGCAATGGTGCCAATATCAACAAGGATGGCACTTGAATTCGCATTTTTAATGAGTGGTGCCGTTATAGTTGAGGTTATATTCACACTTCCAGGAATGGGCACACTGCTTTACGATGCTGCAATAAAGGATAATATAACAGTGGCCCAGGGAGCATTATTCGTAATAACATTGGTTGTTATATTAGCATACTCGCTTGTTGATTTTATACATGCATGGATAGACCCAAGAATAAAGGTGTAAATATGTCTGAGGAAAGCTACAGAAAAAAGAGGTTAAAGTTTAGACTTGCGCAGTTTAAAAAGCAGTGGAACATATTTTATAAATCTATATACGGCAAGGTTGGCTTTTACATCCTTGTTGGTTTTATAGTTATAACGGTATTATCACCTTTGATAATACAGCATAGTGACCCTGTTACATACATAGCACCACCTGAGGATTTCTATGTTGCTTCGAATCAGTTAACATCACATTTATCGTTTAATCCAAAGATATCAGGTTCTTTGATGCGATTAACATCAACATCATCAACACCAGGGGGTAGCTATCTCGTATTTGACGTTGGAAATACCGGTAATTCATATGCCTTGTACGGAATGTCTGTAGACAACGGTAGGGAGTACAGGCTTTTTAATATTTCATCGATGCCTCTTGGCCTTAAGGCTTTTACCGTTGGTGATTATAATAAATATGCAATAGCCGGCGTTCTATCTTTAAGCACATACCTGCTTGTTTATACTGATAACACAGTATACATAGCAAAGATAAACTGGTCAGGTTCAAGTTACGGTTCCGGAAACCCAAGTGCATCCGTATTAAAAATCCATGAGAATGGCATAGTATATGCAACAACAAGTGCAGAATCGTATCATGAAAGCTATTCAGGAATACCAAACTTTAATGAAATATGCAATCCAGCATATATATTTACAATAAACAACAACGGAACATACCATGTAAATGAATACACGCTTTCAGGCTCGATGGCATGGTCAAAACCTGTTATAAATTTAAAGGATCCAAAATACATATATTATGGCTCACTTCTTGGAAATTCGAATGCATACAATGATGGTGGCCTTATAATATCGTCTGGTAACAAAATAATGTTTTATACTGTTAACGGCACTCTTGCATATAATAAAACTGTTCCTGTGAATGTTTCCGGAATGTATATACCATCAGCGTACAACTCTGGCCTTAATAAATATAATTCTTTATTCTTCTATGGAAATAACAGTGTCTATTCATTAAACCTTGTTAACTTTACCTTACATAAGATATTTACAGGTACATCAAAAATTACTGGAATTTCATCAACCGCTGGTGAATCTGGTTTTCCATCAACGTTTGTCGTAACAACATCAAATGATATATATCTTTTATCAGGCCCAAACAAAATTGAGAGATTAATATCATCACCAATTCACATAAGCGGAATAGTCCCTGAGTACAGCTCAAGCACATTCCTTTTGTATGATAATTCAACCGGATATCTATTATACATGGAGTATCTATCAAGCAAGGATCCATTCGGCTGGGGCCTTGATCTCAAGGAAAAGATATCAAATCCAGATTTTTTGCTAAACTCAAAAACAGCTGGTGAATCGATAGCATTTGTATCTGCCTCCAATCTATATTTATACTCAACTGCAGGAAAGGATATAAACCCCTTACCACCAACATTTCACACATTGTCAGGAAACTCATTCCCGCTTGGAACAAACTCAGAGGGTAACGATGTCTGGTCACTTTTCATAGGAAGCTTCCCAATAGACCTTGAGGTGGGTTTTGTTGTCGGAATAGCGATATTAATAATAGCTGCTATTATATCAATGTTCATAGGCTACTTTTCAGGAATGGTTAGTGCAGTCATAGAGACTATAACTCTTGCAATATACCTTATACCTGGACTTCCATTCCTTATAGTTATGGCAAAGATACTCGGACCAAGCATTCCAAATATCATACTAATATTAACATTTCTTGGCTGGGAATTTGCAACATTCACATTAATCGGTGTTGTTCGTGGTATTAAGGCAAGAACGTTTGTTGATGCTGCAAAGGTATCCGGGGCCAGCACAATGCAGATACTCAGAAGGCACATGTTTCCAAACATGGGGCCGCTGCTTGTTTACATAACTGCAATAAACATAGGCGGTGCCGTTGGTTCAGTATCAACGCTTGAAATACTTGGACTTGCACCGTTAACTGTGCCAACATGGGGTGGAATGCTAAGTGGTTTCTATTCAGATTTCTTTGATCTTGCCATAGCACCATGGTGGTTCATACCGCCTATAATTGCAATTACACTATTCATAATGGCATTTATATTCATAGCCAGGGGACTTGATGAGGTTGTAAACCCAAGGATCGGTGGTAGAAGATGATTGAATTAGAGAAGGAAAAGCAACATGAAAATGGGATACTAAGCATTAAAAACTTCTCGGTTAACTTTGATACCTACGATGGTACAGTGCATGCGCTTGATGATGTGAACATAGAGATAATGGATGGAGAAAGCCTCGGTATACTTGGCGAATCAGGCTCAGGAAAAAGTACCTTGGCAACGGCAATAATGGGATTATTGCCATCAAATGCACATGTAAGTGGCAGCATATCATTTAAAGGCAATGAATACATAAATTCGACTACAGTTAATCCACCAAGGAAAAAGCTATCAAGGTCACAGATAAAGATGCTTAGCGCAAATTTAAGAAACATGCGCTGGAAGAATATTTCAATGGTATTCCAGGGTGCCATGAATTCATTTAATCCTGTTTATACAATAGAAAAGCAGATAAAAGAGGTTTATAAAATACATACAGATCTCAGCGATGAGGAAATAGACAGGCGTGTTGTGGAAACGATAAAATATGCAGGTCTTAATCCGGCAGTTCTAAAAGCCTATCCACATGAGCTTTCAGGTGGCATGAAGCAGCGCGCAGTCATAGCAATGGCCCTTGCATTGAACCCTGATATAGTAATAGCGGAGGAGCCAACAACAGGTCTTGATGTTATAACGCAGGCAGAAATAATAAGCCAGTTAAAGAAGTTAAAGAGCGAGGGTAAGATAAAAAATCTTATAATAATATCACATGATATCGGTGTTATATCACAGCTTGCA
>JAKAYN010000018.1 GCA_021826785.1 Thermoplasmata archaeon
ATATGGCTATTAAAATAAAGATGTAATAAAAGTATAGTATTCCAATTATGCCCAAAATAACAAGGAACGCATATGAAACGTATTTAAATTTCTTATTTATTATTGATGAAAATATTAGACCGCCATCAAGGTATCCTATCGGCATTGCATTTAATGCAGTTGTTATTAAGCCTGACCAGCCCGCAAAGGCCATTGGATAGGGCATTATATCCTCAGGGAATATCCTGTCAAGGCCAAGGTAATAAACCAGTGGGAAGTTCATTGATTTTAATGGTGAGTACACTGTATCGGCAATCTGGGATCCACTTAATATGTTTCCTATTATAATGAAAATTAAGGAAAATATAAATCCTGAAAATATTGATGCAGATCCAGCATATATTGATATTTTATATGTTGAAAACTGTTTTTTATTTGAGTTAACAATTCCGAGAGTGCCAAAGCCAGGGGCTGGAACAAAAATTGGCATCTCATAACTTACATTTAATCTTTTTAACACAATGAACTTTGAAAGCTCCCTTACGAAAAGTATTGACATTAATGGTATTGAGAATAATAATATTCCGTAGAGTGATTTTATATTATGAATATTATAATAATAAGAATAGTATATGATTCCAGTTGCAATAATGCTTATTAATGTTATTATAAGCATTATCAGCTTTAAAAATAATGATTTTGTACTTGATGCCCTTATAACAACAATGCTCATCGGGTCATCATTTGTAAAGGCAGTGTAACCAATATTATTAAGCTCATTAACCATATTTATAAAATCATCATCGCTGCCTGGGTTATTTATAAAGAAAACGCATGAATATTCATTTTCCTCATATTTATAATATTTATAATATTTATTTATAATATTAGATGTTTCCTCAAATATCATCTTTTTATCTTTACTAAAATCTCCTTTATTAAGTTTTCATTTATATTACCATTAATGCTGCATGAAGCAACCCTTTTTGATCCATTATACTCCTTTGATATCATTGATATAATAGAATCGGCATCGTTGTATGATGATGATATGTAAAGTTTTATCCCAGTATCTATTATAAACCTTCCATTCAGTCTGCCAGCATATTTTAGTATTGCCCCTGATTCCTGCTCACCGGCCCTTATGTAAAATGTATCATTGTCAATATTTATTGCATTCTTTATGTAAATATTTGCCAGGGTTTTTTCTAGATTATAAATAACCTTTTTATTATCTATGTTCTCCCTTATGATCTTATGCGCCTGTTCAGGTATGATTTCCATTGGAACCCTTAGGTATTTTTCCTCACTCTTTATAATACCATACATCTTTTGAGAGTATCTTAATGCGGCTGGCCCGGCTGTAAATACAATTCTCTGTATGCCTTCCTGAACAGTTTCAGTTGAAACAATCTTTAGCATTAGTATATCCTTTGTGTTTTTTAAATGTGTTCCGCCACACCCTTCAGAATCTATATCCTCAATGGTGACAACTCGAATGCTTCCTGCCAGTGGAAAACCACCCTCAAACAGTCTAAATCCGTATTCAGATATTGCCCGGTTCCATTCAACATTTTTTACAGTAATGTTCTTTGATGCCATTATGGCACCAAGGCACATGTTCTCTATATTTTTTATATCATCCTCTGTTATCTTTTTATAATGTGTTATGTCAAGCCTTGATTCATTAATATCTTTTTTTACACTGCTCTGCCAGACGTGCTCGCCAAAGTATGCCCTGCAAATTCCAAGTAACAGGTGTGTCGCAGAATGATGTATCATTAACTGTTCCCTTCTATTTTTATCCACAAAGCCCTTTATTCTGGAATGTTCCGGTATGCTTCCATTGATTTTATGTACTATGGCGTTACCATATTTTTGAACATCAATCACATCAATTCTCTTTCCGTTGTATATAAAATAACCATGATCCGCAGGCTGGCCACCCCCCTCAGGATAAAACGCTGTCTGATTTAGTATTATTTCATCCTTATTTGAGTACATAACTATGCCTGTAAACTCCATTATGCCCGTGTCATTGTAATACAATGGCCTGGTGTTTATATCCGGATAATCTTTAGTAACCTTCTCAGGTTTTTTTACATTTTCATGCAGCTTTACAAGGTACTCCTGGAAATTTTCAGGTATATTTAAATCAGAGCCTGTTATGCTCTTAAAGGTTCCTGAAATTGTTTCAAGAGGTATTCCATATGTGTCATAGATCTTTGCTATGCTCTCATTATCTATGCTATTATTTTTTATGTATTTTTTTATAATGTCTGGAGCTGATCTAATCATTTCATTGTACTTTTCAATCTCTATATTTATAACATCGTTTATGAATTTTTTATCATAATTTTTTATTATGCTTTTAAATTCATCGTAAACAGCATCAAAGATATCCTGTATGCTGCCATTGAATTTTATCTTCTCAATGAACCTAAATGATCTCCTTAAAAGCATTCTTGCCAGGTATCCAACCTTAACATTTGATGGTATTACATAATCAGAAAACATTAAAAGGAGCGTTCTGGCATGATCAACCAGCCCGTAGGCGCTTCTTATGTTATCAAGCATTTCCATGAATTTTTCATCCTTTGTGCCATCTATTTTTGATAGTACAAGATTATCGCTGTATGGATCAATCATGGCAGCGATCATTGAGATTTTTCCCATGATATCTGGAGAAATGTAATCAGCATTTGAATTCTTTATTATATAATCAAGTGATTTTTTGTATATTGATTCGTATACAGTTGGTGTTCCAGTTGAAAGCCAAACGAGCCTTTCAAGACCATAACCGGTATCAACGACCCTTAACGGCATCTTTGAGTATTTTACACCATCAAGCTCTATGTCTCCATTCTTATCCTCTTTAAGATCCATAAAGACCAGGGTTGCAACCTCAAGGCCCCTAACGAAGACCTCAACAGCATTGCCGGCGTTTCCACCGCCAAACCATGGTTTTTCCTTGTATGTTATTAACATTGGATCAACTTTCAATCTTTCAGTCAGGAATCTAAATGAATATCTTATGGTCTCATCCTTCCAGTAAACGTAATTATTATCATAGTTAAACGAATCGTGGCATAGCATCTCAAAGCTTGTTAGGTGCCTGCCAGTTTTTCCAACAAGATCTATGTCAAGCATCCTTATGCTTGGCTGAGACATTACAATTGGGTTTCCGGGTGGCTTTGCAAGGCCTGATGTTACCTGTGGCTGGAAATCGTATATTGATGCATTTACAAGTAAAACATCATCTCTCCATCTAGGAACAACCGGATATGGCTCAACAAATTTATGATGTATTGCATCATTTTCAAAAAATTTTATGAATTCATCACGCATCTCGTCCACGCTATATTTTTTGTAAACGGGTGAATTGCCTATAAATGAATAACCATTGCACGCAGGATCGCCGCACGTGCCTCTTTTATCATCCATTGTCCAGAAATATGAAGAGCATACCGAGCACTGCTTCCTCACAAAATTATTTTCCTTAAAGAAATCTAGGTCAAATTCCATTGATTTGTAATGTATTTTAGCATAATAAATATTATTGAACGTTGTTAGAATTTAATTTTTAATAAATTTTGATTATTTTTTTGATTTTAATAAGATTATAATATAAAAAAATTTCCTATTATATAAGAAATATGTGGCAGATCACCTTTAGATATCTTTATTAAGTGGTTATTTCTTTTATAAACATGGAGAATGTTTATAAAAGGCCAACATGGGACGAATACTTCATGAGGATGGCCTACCTAGCGGCCTCAAGGTCAAACTGTACAAGGCGCAAGGTTGGGGCTGTCATAGTGAAGGATAACCAGGTGCTGGCCACCGGTTATAATGGTCCGCCGGCACATACCGTTAACTGCGATGTTGTTGGCTGCATACGTGACGATCTTGGTATAAAGTCAGGTGAAAGGCACGAACTTTGCCGTGGACTCCATGCAGAGCAGAATGCAATAATACAGGCTGCCGTTAACGGTGTAAGTATAAAAGGTGCAAAGATCTATGTAACCACACATCCATGCGTTGTCTGTTCAAAGATGTTGATGAATTCATATATAGATGAAATAATATACTCAGAAGGTTATCCAGATGACCTTGCAAAACTGATGTTGCTTGAGAGCGATATAAAGGTTAGAAGGTTCCAGCTTCCAGATATGGAAGTTGAGGGCATAATAGGAACATATTACATTCATAAATCCGGAGAAGATTGATTTTTATTAATTAAAAAAGATTACTAGTAAAAATTTTCATATTTTCATAAGATAATTTATATATTATTTTTCTTTAAATAGTAAGCTTTATATACTATATTATAATTATAGAGTTGTCAACTAATAGTTGACAACTGGAGGTGAGATGTATGGTTATAAGAAGGGATGAGGATGACTGGGATGAGATATTCAGGGAGCTCTATGAGGAGTTCGGTCTTGATATGAGAAAGATCAACAATGAAATAGCAAGGTTCTGGGAGTCCGTAATGAAGGATCCGGACAAAATAAAGATCTCAGGGCCGTACGTGTATGGTTTTTCATACAAGATTGGACCTGATGGAAAGCCAGTATTCCAGGAATTTGGAAATGTACCTGGTAGGAGATCACTGTACGAGGAACGCGAGGGTTACAGAGAACCATTGACGGATATTAACGAGGACAAGAATAATATATATGTAACCTTTGAGCTGCCTGGCGTAAACAAGGAGGATATATCATTAACAGTTAGTGATAACAGCATGACATTATCGGTTGACAAGGGTGCAAGGAAATACTATAAAAACATAAACTTTGACAGCGAGGTCGATTCAAACAAGGTCACTGCCAAGTTCACAAACGGCATTCTAGACGTTACAGTTCAGAAGAAGAAATCTGAAAGCTCTGGAAGATCGGTTAAAATAGATTAATTTTTTTGATTTTTATGTACGATGACTGGGATCTTTTATCAATATTTGCAAACAGAACAAGAAGGGACATATTAAAGGCATTGTGCGATGAAAGCTCATATGCGCTAAACATAAGCAGGCAGATGCGCATATCATCACAGGCCGTTAATAAACAGATAGATATCCTTGAGGCCATGGGCATTATATCACCAACATTGATGCAGTCAAAAATAGGGCCTGCCAGAAAGATCTATGAGCCAACAGGTTTTTCAACGATAATTATAGACTACGCAAGGAGTTTTATGGATATAAAAAGATTGAACATAGAATACATTGAACATGATGCTAAAAATACAGATAAAATGCTCCAGGATCTTAAAAATATAAATGATGAAATTTCAGAACTGGATAAAAAAAGATCAGAGCTTGTTTCCAGGAAAGATAGCATTATAAGAATGCTTAAGGAAAAAGCATCAATGATGACCGGTTTTCATAGAAATATTATAAACACATACATTGAAACAATGGACGCAAGATTAACGGCATCATATTATGGAATACCAGAACCCATGGTAAAAAAATTGATCGATGAGTTTTCAAATATTGAATAAAATATTATATGATTTTATTATAATGTATCATGAAGGTCTCGTTTAAAATCGATCCTGATACCGGATTTATCAGCGACGATGGAAAGAGCAAGGTAAGCATAAAAAATTCAATTGTAAATAATGATTCGCACCACTCTCCAACAGAGCTTTTAATGCTGGCAATGGGATCATGCACCAGTGATGATGTTTTAAATATACTTAAAAAGATGAGAAAAAACGTTACAAATTACAGGTGTGAAATTGAGGGTGAGAAAAGGGGTGAGCATCCCAGGATATTAAGGTATGCTGTTATACATTACATATTCGATGGTGATGTAGATCCTGAAAGTGCAAAAAAGGCCATAGAATTATCATTAACAAAGTACTGCTCGGTATCAATAATGGCAAAGCGTGGCGGTGTTGATGTATCATACTATTACACAATAAATGGTGTGGACTATCATTGATTTTTTAAACCATTGCCTGTCATTATTAGCATTGAATTATCGTACTTTTTCTTTTTGTATGCAGCATATACTGTTGCCGAGCTGTATTCGACATATATGCCTGACCTGGCTAGATCCATTCTTGCGGTTTTTATTTCATCCTCTGAAACAGGTATACATTTATAAAGCGCATCAACAATCTTTTCCATAAGTATGGGTTTTTTTGATACAAGCGCATCAGCTATTGATTTGAGATTATTATCAGGATTATAGTATAAATTATTCATCCTTGAACAAACTGGCGATATTTTCTCGGGCTGAACCCCTATGATTCTGGGCATATGGTCTATCTCTGACGATTCATATAAATGCCTAAAACCAGAATAAACGCCAAGCAGCAATGTTCCTGCTGATACTGGTAAATATATATAATCTGGAATGCCCTGATTAAATATCTCATATGCAAGCGTTCTTATGCCATCCCTGAATTCAGGTCTAAGCACATGGCTTGCGTAAAAACCACTGTGATTCTGCGCTGCTTTTTGAACATCCTCACGTGATCCCTTAATTTTTATAATCTCCGCACCGTAATCCTTGATTTGCCTCAGCTTTGCCGCACTGGCATCCTCAGGCACGAAGATTCTTACGGCCATGCCTGCAGCAGCACCGTATCCGGAAATTGATGCACCTGCATTTCCTGATGAATCCTCGTTTATTTCTGTTATTTTAAGTCCCTTTAAATAAGATATTAAAGTCCTTGATCCGCGATCCTTGTATGAAAATGTTGGGGAGTAATAATCAAGCTTCATGGAAAAGTTATCCTTTTTTAATACCGGAGTTTCTATCTCACCAAGGCTTACAAAACTTTTTATGTACGGAAAATTCTCATTTAAATTATCACGGTATTTAAAATCAGGAACAATCTCAAACGGTGAGCCACATTCACATAAAAGCTCATTGCTTTTTCTAGCAGAACCGCACGATATGCATCTTACCTTCATAATTTTAAATGAAAAGGTGATTATTAAATATATTTAAAAAATTAAAGTGAGGCGTAGTACTCCTCATCATATGGCTCTGGCTTTAGGCCCTTTCTTTCCCTTATCTTTGCAACTATGTCCTTCTGCATTTCGTATGGTACACGCTGGTATCCTGCATTCTCTGAGTTCCATATGACCTTTCCGCCAGTTGCGCTTCTTATTGCTGACGCAAAGCCTATCATGCCTGCCACTGGGACTCTCGCAATTATTGTTATCTCCTCGCCATTCTGCTGCATATCCTCAACAACACCACGCCTCTGCTGAAGCTCATTTGTAACAGAGCCCATGATCTCCTGCGGTACGCTGATGAAGACCTTCTGCATTGGTTCCAAAAGTACACGGTTTGCCTCGCACATTGCGCCATATATTGAGTTTCTTCCGGCGGGTATGACCTGTGCAGGGCCTCTATGAATGCTATCCTCGTGCAGCTTGGCATCCATAAGGCTAACCTTAAGGCCGTAAACCTTTTCATTTGCAAGTGGTCCCTTGTCCATTGCCTCATTGAATGATTCAATTAATAACTCCATTGTTTCGTCTAAATACTGTATTCCCTTTGTCATATCAAGCATAACGTTCGTTCCGTATATTGAAACAAGGCCACGTGCCTCATCGTGTGTCAATCCAGCCTCCTCGAGGCTTGCCATAACAGCCTTTTTATCCTTGAACTTTGAGCCCTCAGGTATCTTTCCATCGAGTATTGCCGATACGACGCCCTCTGGCAACGGCTCAACCTGGAAGTAGAATCTGTTATGCTTGTTTGGTGATTTTCCCTCAAATGGACCGCCTTTTTTATCAACGGTCTCACGGTAAACTACAAGTGGCTCAGATGTTATTACATCAACCTTGTAATCGTTCCTTATTCTGTATATTGTTACCTCTAGATGAAGTTCGCCCATACCTGATATTAAATGTTCTCCTGTTTCCTGGTTTATATCTACCTGTATTGATGGATCGGCCTTTGATATTGTTCTGAGAACATCAATTAACTTTGGCAGATCTGCAGTGTGCTTTGCCTCTATTGCAAGTGTGACAACAGGGTCTGTATAATGTGTCATTGGCTCAAATGGCTCCATATCGCTTAATGATGATACAGTTGATCCTGCTATTGCACCTTTTAGGCCTATTATTGCGACTATGTTGCCTGCGGCTATCTCATCTATTGGTATCCTGTCAGGTCCGACCATCATTGAAAGAACCTGAACCTTTGTTTTTCCAGCGCCTGAAACGTAGAGCTCACTGCCCTTTCTTATTATCCCTGAGAATAATCTACCAACGGCTATCTCACCTGCATGCGGGTCTATTATTATCTTTGTTACCATCATGCTTACAGGTCCATTGTCATCGCAGTTTAACATTGCCTTTCCTATGTCACTATCAAGGTCACCCTTCCATATTTGTGGTATTCTGTACTTCTGGGCCTCCCTTGGATTTGGCAAATTCTTTATAACCATATCAAGAACAACCTTATGCAGCGGCGCCTTCTTTGCAAGCTCTTTCTGCCTGCCTGTACTTACATAGTCATAGATCTCCTTAAAAGATATCTTAAATATGTTCATTGCTGGAACGGAAAGTGCCCAGTTGTTGTATGCTGATCCGAAGGCAACGGTTCCGGCCTGGACATTAACCTGCCACTGCTTTGCAAATTCCTGAGGTGCGTACTTTGATATAAGCCTGTTAACATCCGTTA
>JAKAYN010000019.1 GCA_021826785.1 Thermoplasmata archaeon
TATTATATAGTCTATTATACAATTTTATCCATTCAACGCTATTTTTCTTTGCAAGTGAGTATGGATTGCTTGGATTTTTGATGGAACCTGATGATGGAAATATAAACTTTGAGTGGTTTTTCCTTGCGATTTCTAGGAATTTCATTGTTAAATCCAAGCCGTCAGAAAAATATTCATATGGATAATCCTTTGATAATCTTATTAAACCACGTGCTGCCATGTGTATGATATAATCATATTTTAAATCTAAAAGTTCGTCACCGATATCATAACCATAAACTTCATAATTGTTTGCCTTTAAATAATTGTATATATGGCCGCCGATAAAGCCCTTATGGCCAGTTACAAGAATCTTCATGGAAGTTTATCAAAAGTTTTTATTAAAATATTTTCATTTTTAGGAATTTTAATTTAATATACTATTGTAAATATTTATTAATTTTAATATATGTTTCTCCGGATTTAATATATCCATAACCTTTTTTCTACCATTTCCGCCAAGTTCCTTTAAATCGTATCTGTTTGATAGCATGTATTCAATCTTATTCGCAAGATCCATGTAATTATACGGTTTTGCCAGCAGACCATTTACCTCGTCGTCTATAAGCTCAGGTATTCCGCCTATACTGTTTGCAACGGCCGGTATCTCGCGAACCATACCCTCAGCTATAGATAGCGGAAGATGTTCAAACATTAGGGATGCAAGTACTGAAAAATTGATCATTGAAAAGAAATCCTCTTTGCTTTTGCCTGATATACTTCCAAGAAAATGGACATTATTATCAAGATCGTACTTTTTTACAATTTCAATTAGATCATTTTTATAATCACCATCACCTGCAATATAAAAATTGAATTCAATGCCCTTTTCCTTTAATATCTTGCATGCCTTTATTACATCCTGTATTCCTTTTTCCTTAACTATTCTGCCTATATATCCAAATGCATTTCCCTCACTTTTATTATCAAAGTGTTCTGGGAAATTTATAAAGGAACGCAATGTTTCAACGTCCCTGTCAACAAAAGACCTTATATAGTTTGTTAACGCATCGCTTGGTGTAAGATACATTTTTATAATTGATAAATTATTTATAAATGAGTGATACCTCATTATCTCATATGGTACATTTAATCCAGTTTTGCAGCCTGTGAACATGCATCTTGTTTTTATTCCGCCATCGCATATTATGCCGCCCGGCCTTACAAGGGTTGATATTGGGCATATTAAATCCGCATCATGCGCTGTAAAAACAACCGGTACTTTTTTATCCTTTATGAATTTAATTATCGTTGAATAATCAACCCTGAACCTGTGCAAATGTATAATATCAGGCATAAAATTATTGTATATCTCATTAAGTTTTTTGTAGATGTAATCATCGTATGAAATGTCTTTTATTGTTCTCTCCAATGGTGAGTTTTTCCTTTTAACAAAATAGTAATTATCACCATAATCAAAATCGTAATCGGTAACGTTTATTTCAAATGTGAATGTTTTTATGTTTTTTGAGATTAACATTTTTAATATACGATTCGACACCACCTGGAAATGTTGTCCTTGCATTGATTCTTAGTATTCTTAGTTCATCCATGTTATTTAATTTAAATAAAATTATTAAATGTTTACTCTGTAATTTTATAATAAAATTATTTTTGCAATTAATTCAATAAAGATATATACAACAATTATATTTAAATAATAAATGCTTGATGATATAATAATATCAATATTTGCCATAGGGCTTATTGTTTCGGTTGCGCCGATAATTTACATGTCAGTAAAGGTTAAGAGCAGGTACTCTATAAGATCGCTTCTATTAATTTATGCATTCTTTAGTCTGGCCTTTTTATCTGGGCTTTTCTCATTTATATCTGAGGCGTCAATGGATCTTATAGCAATGTTCGAGGCTTTAGCCTTCTTTTTGATATATTACAATGATATGAGGAATTCGATATTTTTATCTGCATTTGCCTTTGGCGCCGTAAGTGACGTTTTTCTTGTACTGAGTTTATACTTCGTTGCCTATGACCTTTTAATATTTTACAGAAAAAGAAATGGCAAGTATTCAAGAAGTATATTTACATCATTTTTATTATTCTTTTTCTCTATTCTTATAATGATTATTAACACTGTTCTTTTAATAAAGATTCTTTACGGAATATCAACAATACTTCTTGTTCTTGGTGTTTTAGAGTTCTCCATGCCAGTTTACCGTGTTTTAAAAAGTGATAGAAATGAGGAAATACCGAACACAGACTGAGATCAAAATAGAAATACTATCATACGTTTCAAGGGATGATGCAACGGTAAGCGATATTTCCAGAGCGGTTGGTGTGCCATATAATAGAACAGAAGAATATATAAAACAACTTGAGGAGAAAAATCTTTTGAAAAAAATTGCGGAGAAAGATTATATAATCACAGGCGAGGGCTATCAATTTTTAAATGAGTATAAAAAGATTCAGAGGCTACTCGATTTATATGGGCTATCAAGCAAGAAAAAGGATTAAATGTATTTTTTGTAGATTGAACGCATCTTTCTTGCAACATCTGCTGCGGTTGGCCTAAACCTTGGATTCTTGGCAGTCATCCTTGATATTATTATCTGGAATTCCCTTGGAACCCCTGTTACTGGAGGCTGAACCAGAAATGCCTTTCTTAGTTCGACGAGCTTTGTATTTAATACATGTTTGTTAACGGTTGGATCCTTTCTAAGGTATGCTAAATATGCATCAACCACCTCATCGCTCTTTTTTAGAAATACAGGATTATTATAAGGCTTCCTTGTTAACATGGCATATGTTGCGGCTCCAAGAGAGTATATATCCATTGCCGGCGTTGTCGGGCTTTTGTTTATTATTGCCGCTATCTGCTCAAATGAAACGTATGATCTTGTGTACTGTGTTGGAGGCCTGCCTATTTTAACAGCAGAGCCAAGATCCGATAGCTTTGGTGTTAACGATCCTGATTTTATATTTGCAATTAAATCTGATATTGTGTTTCCAGGTATTCTGTCGAAAAGGAAGTTCTCGGGCTTTAGATCTAAATGAACATAGCCGTTTTCATGCATAACAGCAACGGCATAGGCCATCTTTTCTATTATGTAGGCAACAACATATGGCCATTTGCTTGATAAATATATATTATCATTGTAAATGAGCTTTGATGCGTCGCCGCCCCACATGGCCTCCATTATCATAACAGGTGGATTTGAAAAGTACATCTCCGAGTTCCCTGAAACAATGCTCTTCATTATTAATTTATCGGCATGTATTGCATATAATTTTACCATGTACTTTGATTTTGCCGATATCTCCCTTAGCGTATTGCTCTCATCCATTAGATCCTGGTATGTTGATACTGTCATGCTGGATGTGCTCCTTGAGAATATTGGTATCTTCATTGCATAGCTGCTGTTGAACAATTTCCCAAGCATTATGTAACTTGTGCCTCCCTTACCAAGAAACTTTGTTATATTGTATCCATATAAATTCTCACCGATCCAGACATTTGGATCCCAGTTGTCTATTGGCGGAAGGTTTGTTTTATCAATAACCTTTGTCTGCGCTGTTGTATCGTACTTTAATGTCTTTGAAACTGTCTTTGTCTTTACGCTCTTTGTGTCAAATTCCAATGGTACTGTTAGCTCGCTTGCAAGGACCAATGTGCCTGTTAGCTCTGTTGCAAGCAGCGGAGATGATAGAACAGATCCGAAGATAACTAGAAACGGAATGGATTTAAAATCAAACATCCTTGAAGCATGCACGAATGGTATTAAATCAAAAATTGTTCCAAGGAAGAATATCAATGTTATTATAAACATTGCATACGATATAAAGAGCCTAGCCTTGTTTTTTCTGTTTATCTCAACGAATTTTAGTATTTTGCCTCCCATCCTTATTGAGAAGAAGCCTATTAAAACGATTGATATTGAAACGGCTATAGGTGCTATTAATTTACCGTAAACAGGTATTATAGACGATAGCTGTGAAGTGTAAAGAGATGCCTGTTTTAAAAATATGGAAAGCGCTACGGAAAACGCTATGAAGACTATTGATTTTCCTATTGTTATAACCCTGTTGAATATATTATTTGTTATGAACAATATAAAAAAGATGTCTATGAATGTTATTATGTAAAAGAATAAAGGATCTAACTTTACCCTGCCGATTATTATATCGTATAGCATGTAGAAGAGCATTAATATCACAATGACGCTGAGCGCCGATATTGAGCTTTTCAGTGCCCTTCTTGCCTTGTTTAATGTTAAAGCACTATTCTTCTGGCTTTTTGAAACATTCATCTCCTATACACCTATCTTTGATAATAAACTGTAATTTGGATATAAATTTTGTCATACAAGATATGACGTAATTCTTGACAATAAATATAAAAAATAAATTTTATTATATAATTTCTTATATTTGTGATTTTAATTACATGAAATATAATTTATTTTATTCATCTTTTATAAATTGTATTTTACAATTAATTTTTTAATATTTGTAAATTATATCAATGGCCATGGATAATTACGAATCTAATAAATTCAATAGTATACTTGGATTGAATGTAATTCATTCACATTCTGGCATAGGCGTTTATTCTGGAAAGCTTAGAAATGCCATGGGAATAAATTTAATATCAATACCTCTAGATAAGTATAAAGCAAAACTGGATTATCCAGGCAAAATCGTTTATCCAAGATATCCAAAATTCACATCTGGGTGGCTATTTAATCGATTAAAGACAAGAGAATTCATAAAAAATGAAAAGTTCGCTATATTGCATTATACAGCACCTATACTAAAACCCATACGCGATAATGATGTTGTAACTTTCCATGATCTATACATGTTTGAAAAAAGAGATAGGGAAAGCATTGCAAGTAAATTAAATAGAATTTATATGGCAAACATAGTAAAAAGATACAAAAATTTCAATATAATATCAATATCTAATGAAACAACAGAAAATTTAATAAATTATGGATTCGATGAAGACAATATAACAACGATATATAATTACATAGATCCAGCTTTTTCAAAAAGAAACGTTAAAAAAATTGAAAATTCAATATTGACCATTGGCGATGACTGGTGGAAGAATTCTGAGAGGATAGATAAAATTGTTCGTGGAAAATATTATCATATTCATGTTGGAAAGAACAAAGCCGATTTAAATTATGTTGATGTTGATATAAATGATATGGTTAATATATACAATCAGGCGGAAGTGCTTGTTAGAATGAACAATTTTGAGGGCTTTGGATATCCACCACTTGAGGCATTATTCTGCGGCACGCCTGTTGTTGCATCAGATCTTAAAATATATCATGAAACGTTGAACGACTCAGCTGTATTTTCAAACTTTGATGATTTGATAAAAAATATAAAAACGGCAATGGATGAAAAGGATAAATTAATATCAAATTTTGAAAAAATAAAGGATAGATATACAATTAAAACTTATAGGGAAAAGATGGGAAAATTTTATGAAAAATTATTATGAGCTTTAATTTAAAAAGATTTATTAATCATATATAAATTATGAGCTATGTCGGTCAAAGTAGAGAGGAAGACAGATTCGTATCTAAAGGATACGGTTCAAAAGCTTCTTGAAAGATCGAGGGAATCTGGCTCTGCCTTCTGGAGGGATATAGCCATAAGGCTCTCATCTTCAAGAAAGAATTATGCCACAGTTAATCTTGGAAAGCTTCAGGCAATAACATCAGATGATGATGTTATAGTTATACCAGGATATTTATTATCTTCAGGTATATTCAATAAAAAGATAAAGGTATCTGCATTTAAGGTCTCTGAAAAGGCATTAAAAAAATTAAATGATGCCGGTTCAGAGTTTATAAGTCTTTTGGATCTTGCATCTGAAAATCCAAAGGGAACAAATATAAAGATAATAAGGTGATTGCGATGATATATATAGACGCTTCAAACCATATTTATGGAAGATTATCATCATACGTGGCAAAAAAATTGTTAAATGGCGAATCTGTTACAATTGTAAACGCATCAAAGGTTGTTATAACAGGAAGAAAGGAATTTATAATAGATAAGTTTAATAAATTAAGAAACACGGGAAGCATTAGAAAGGGACCTTACTATCCAAAAACAGCAGATAGAATATTAAAAAGGTCGATAGGCGACATGCTTCCAAAGAAGAAGACCCATGGCATGGAGGCATTAAAGCGCTGCATAGTTTATTCAAATGTGCCAAAATCGCTTGCAAACAAGAATTTTGAAAGGGTTGAAAAGGCATTGAATAATAAGGTAACAGGATTTGTAACTCTTGGCGAGGTATCAAGGATATTGGGTGAAACCTATGAGTGATTACATAATAAAGGTTGGAAAGAGAAAGACCGCCATTGCGAGGGCAACTATAAGGAAGGGCACCGGTAAATACCTTATAAACGGCTATCCATTGGAATTGTATCCAATAGAGATACTAAGGGAAAAGATGCTTGAACCAATAAGAATACTTGGTGACAGATCAAAAGAAATAGATATCGATGTAAACGTACACGGTGGTGGTACAACAGGCCAGGCAGATGCTACTAGAACGGCTATGGCAAAGGCAATAATAGAGTACTTTAAGGACAACGATCTCGAGGCTGAGATAAGGGCATATGACAGGTCAATGCTGGTAAACGATGTTAGAAGAAAGATGCCGAAGAAGCCTATGGGCTATGGTGCCAGGGCTAAGAGGCAGAAATCATACAGGTGATTCTATGATAATACCGGTAAGGTGTTTTAGCTGCGGCCGTGTGATAGCCTCTGATTATATAAGATTCACAGAGGCATGCACAAAGATAATAAATGAAACAGGCCGTGAACCAAAAGGCGATGAAAAGGCAAAGATCCTGGATGATCTTGGTGTTAAAAGATACTGCTGCAGAAGAATGATACTATCGCATAAAGATTTAATAGACGAGGTTATGCCTTATTAAAAATATTTATATTATTTTGCAATACTTTTTTTAAGGGACCGTGGGGTAGCTTGGTATCCTACCAGCTTGGGGTGTTGGTGACTCCGATTCAAATTCGGACGGTCCCATTTCATTTAAGGTATAGATAAGGAAAAAGTTGTGATTTTTGGAGATAATTATATTAAATAAATCATCATTTCGTCATTTAATGAAAATACTGGAAATTGCATACAAACCTCCAGAATTTGGCGGGGGGGTTGAGAGATTCGTAAATGATTTTTCCAAGTATTTAATTTTAAATGGAAACGAGGTTTCCATTATGATTTCCGGGGAGGAAAATAAAAAATATATAAAAAATAATATTAAATTCATTCAGATTAGGGTTAAATTTCCATATTTTAAAAAACTTATTTATAATATAAAACTTTATTTTTATGTTAAAAAAAACAGGAAAAAATATGATATGGCACATATTAACGGTGACAATGGATGTTTTATTTCCAGAATTAATGATTTAAACAAAATAATGACCCTGCACGGAACATCATTGTTTTCTGCCGGTGTAAAACAAAATTATAATAAAAAATCCATACTTAAATGGGGTTTAATACATCCAAACTTATTTTCTTCATATCTAATGGAGAGGTATTCTGTTAGGCATTGCAGCACGGTTATAACTGTATCTACCGCTCTTTTGGGCACATTAAAAAATATATATTCTAAAGATGATATAACGGTGATTAATGCTGGTGTTAATACCGGTTATTTCAGGCCTGGAAATAAAAGTCAAATTAGACAGGAATTAAACATGGAAAATAAATTAATTTATGCTCTCTGGGTGGGGATGTATCCAGAGAGAAAAAGGCTTAATTTTGCCATAGAATTAATTAAAAATTCAAAAAATATACATCTTATATGCATAGGCAACACTGAAAAATACGATGGCAATGATAGAATCCACATTCTAGGCCATGTATCAGACGACGTTTTATTGAAATATTATCAGGCCTGTGATTTCCTCTTATTACCATCTATTTCAGAGGCTTTCAGCCTGACCATAGTTGAGGGGATGGCATGCGGCCTTGTTCCTGTAACTGGTAAAAACGTTTACATGCCAGGTCTTAAGAATAATATAAATTCATTCATTGCCAGTACAGATGATGATTATAAAAATATAATAAGGAATATTGAGGATAATCCTAATATATTAATTAAAATGTCTGAAAATGCGATTAAAACAGCATATGAATATTCAGATGAGAAAACCTATTCCAGATATCTAGATATAATGCAAAAAATACTATATAAAAAATAATTTATACAAAATTCATATATCTTTTTTTAATGGAATCAGATTTCATCTCAGTTATAATACCATCATACAGGCCAAATGATTTTGTTTATAAGGCCATAGAAAGTGCATTAAATCAGTCTCTAAGTAGGGATTTTTATGAAATAATTGTTGTTTTAAATTACGAGGATCAAAAAATTTCAGAAATAGAAAATAATAATTTAATAAAAGTTTTGTATGTAAATGATCTTTCCCTATCGTCAAAGTATATTGCTGCACTTAAGATTAGCCATGG
>JAKAYN010000020.1 GCA_021826785.1 Thermoplasmata archaeon
AAATTATAAAAGATCCATTGGCAGCATATGAATACTCATTGAAGCATGGTGAATGCATACTTGTCTGCGGCTCGATGTATCTAATAGGCGATATAATGCAAAGGGAAAATATAAGTGATCTTCCATTTATAGATACTGGTAAAAAAATCAGTAAAGAAATTGGTTAAAAAATATTTTAGTATATTGACCTAATAACTTATAACCGCTGGTGCCTATGGATAATCCATTTATTAAATATTCAAAGTCTGATGATTATATTATCGGTAATTTAAAAACACTTAGTAGCTCATACATACCTGAAAATCTTCCACATAGGGAGCATCAGATAGAATTAATGGCAAAGGCACTGAGCTCGATTATGCACGGTGGCATAGCTTCGAATATACTATTATACGGCCAGTCAGGTTCAGGAAAAACATCCTCAGCGCTTAATGTGACCAATATGTTAAAGGGCGTTGCCAGTGATATGGTTTCAATACATTATATAAACTGCGAGATCTATGACTCGCATTATTCTATTATGGTTCACATGGTTAATTCCTTCTCCGGTGAGGAACAGATACCAAACCTGGGCCTGCCATTTGATAAGATATACTACGAGCTTGTTAAGAGAATAAGATCACGAAATATATATACATTAATAATACTCGATGAAATAGATCGGCTTCTATCAAAGAACGGCAGTGACTCGCTTTACATAATATTAAAACTGCTAAGTGACACGGAAGGATCAATAATAGGCATAACAAACGATTCATCATTTGTGAATAAACTCGATATGCGTGTTAAGAGCAGGCTAAATGCAGAGAGCATAATTTTTACACCATACAATGCCGAGGAGCTAAAGGACATTTTAAAATTTAGAATAAAAGGTGTGATAAAGGATGGCTTTATCGAGGAATCCGCTATAAATCTATGTGCAGCCATAGGCGCTCAGGAGCACGGTGATGCAAGGAAGGCCATAGAACTCTTAAGAATTGCAATAGAATACTGTTTAAGGGAGAATAAGGATAAAGTTACAATAGATGATATATACATGGCAAGGGAGCGCTTTGAGATGAACATCTTAAAGGAATCTGTTAAAACGCTGCCAATACATTCAAAAATGGTACTTTTAAGTGCAATCTTAACACAGGATGTAGGCTCTGATATCGCAGTTACAGGTGAAATATACGAAAATTACAGGAATATATGCGCCGAAATTGGATTGCAGCCACTTTCAATAAGAAGGATATCAGATTTAATGGCATCACTTGACGATCTTGGACTTATAGTTACAACGACAAGAAGCCTCGGCCGCTATGGCAGAACAAAGCTGATAAAGGTAACACAACCAATGGCAATAAAGAACTATATACTTGAGGATGAAACATTTAAAAACTTTCAGGGCTCAAAGATCGTGCGCCAGTCAAAATTAAGAACAAACTATGATGATATATAAATCATATTCTGATGATTGAGTTTTTCATTGATTAAAATATAATTTAGGAAAGTCATTGTTTTTGATGATAGTATGCCTCATCCCAGTATCTAAGCTCGTACATTGTTCCATACTTTATTATCATTAATTGCTCCTCATTAAAATCCATTTTTTCCATTATTGATATGTATTTATTCGTTATGTCACGATACTTTTTATCCCTGTAAAAATCAAACCAGAATTTGAATCTATCATCGTTTATCTCTGTATTTTCTGCTATTAAATCGTAGGTCCACTGGCATGGAAACATGGCAAGCATGCCATTTACATCGTTCTCACGTGACCATCTCCTTAGATGATTTATATATGAATAGTTTGTATAATTCATCATAGAATCATTTATAACATCTTTTTTTACATTAAACATATCGAGCATCATTAGATGAAATTCAGGCTCCTCGATGCCTATCATCTCATAAAGCTCCTTTATATCATTGTTTTTTGTATTTTTGTATATTGCTGCGGCAGCATCCTTATAGTATTTTAAATAGATATCATCCTGTATTAAATAATACCTAAATTTTTCATCACTTAATGTCCCATAGGACATCTCATTTATAAATGGATGATTCATTATAGATGATACAATGCTTTTTATATAATCATCATTTAAAATATCTGATAGTTTCATGGTCTTTAATTGTATGTTCTTATTTATCTTTTTTTGGCATAAGTTTTATTATAAAAGTCATTTAATCATTAATACCATCATTTAGAATACTTGCATAAAGGTAAAATGAATCTTTTTTGTTATTTTTTATATCTATCATTCCGCAGCGCCTTGCAAAACCATCCGAAAACTCGTAGCCATCGTATAAAGTTGAGTATATATTTCCAGTTATTTTGATAAATTTCATTGATCTATAAATATCAATCAGCGATCTTTTAACAAATTCTGCCCTTTTATTGTCACTGCCAGGAACCTTTTCACCTGCAATTATATTGAATTTAAATGATTTATATACATCATAAAGTGCCATTTCCATCATTGGCTCAACATCATTATTATCCGAGCAGACCCTGCATGGCATAAACGTAAATCTCAATGGCAATGGAAGTATATCCTGACCAGTGTACTTTGTGTATACATTTCCTGAATAGTCAATTTCAATGAAATCTGTTCCGTAAAATTCGTTAATGCGCTTTTCATCGAAAATATTCGATAAATCATTATCAAATAAACCATAGATTGAGTTAAATAGAATTAACTTGTTCATTATATAATTGGTATAATCAGCTATTTTGATGGAATCATCATCGTATGGTATGTAATTATTATATGATATGGATATTCCGGTTTTACCTATTTTAGATAATATCTTATATGCAATATTGTGTGAATATGCCATATTTCTAAGTGAAATTATGGATGCATCATAGCTTGATATTCCAGGAGGATAACCATCAAGGTTTCCGTACATGTAGCCCTTATTTATAACATCATTGCCGTTATTTATTGTTATATAAAAATCTGCATTGTTTATGGTTCTTGAAATATAGTATGCATACTTTGCAAACTCATTTACTATGTTTTTGTTTATCCATCCGGATCTTTTATTTTTAAATGGTGATTTATTTGTCTGAACAGGATCATGCAGCCATAACGGCAGGACACCATTGTACAAAGTTAATATTATCTTAATATTATATGATTTTGCCCTTTCTATAAAATCATGGTATTTCTCTATAATATTATTATCTGCAGATTTTTTAAGTTCATTAAACAGCTTATCATTAAGTGATATACCAATGGTATCATTTTTATCATTCATTTTTATATCAGCATCGATGTTTTCAGTGCCATCCGGAAACAGTGATGCCCAGTCCATGTCTATTTTTATTGTATTTAAATGATTTTTGTTTATTTCCTGCAATAAATCATTTGATAGGTACTGAATTTTATTATCCTCAGGGTAACCGTCCTTAATATAGTTCATTTTTCTTATATCATCATTATGTGTCCACTCATACCAGTCACTGTTTTTTGATATATTTTTATTATTCTGTAGATAGCCTACATGAAAGCCCTTTATAAAATCATCATTGAATATTATAGGCATGCACATTAATTTTTTATTCTATAATAATATTTGTGAATATGCCGGATTTCATCATCTTTGAAAAACCCATGGAATATAAAAGCGTTTTGGAATTCCAGCGCAGGCTTGTTGACCTTAGGAATAATGATAAAATAGATGATACATTTATATTTCTTGAGCACGAGGATGTTTACACAGCTGGAGTACATTACAAAGGAAACGATGACATTATAAAGGTTGAGCGTGGCGGCTATGCAACATATCATGGGCCAGGTCAGATAGTGGTATATTTTATAGTAAACCTTCGAAAAAGGAATATGAACGCCCTAGATATGATAAGGCTAATACAGTCATCTGTTATGAAAACGCTTAAAATTTATAATATTGAATCGTATCCAATGCTAAACGAAAAGACCGGTGTCTGGTCAAAAAATAAAAAGATATGTTCTATAGGTTTGGCAATAAAGGGTTTTTCAACATTTCATGGAATGGCATTAAATGTTAATACAGACCTTTCAAAATTTAATATGATTATGCCCTGCAATTTTTCACCCGATATTATGACATCAATGGAAAGCATATTGGGCAGAAAATTAGATATAAATGCTGTAAGAAACACACTTATGGAAAATATAGCCATGGATTTTAAGATAACTCAAAAAAATGTTTATAAAAATATTGATTTAATGGGCTATTGTAATGGACTGCTCCCTTAAAAACTGTGATAAGTAATAGAAAGACCCTGTTCCCTTGCCTGTGCTTCCACTGAGCTTCCAGCCAACAAATGGCTGTGATCCAACCATGGCACCTGTTGATGCACCTGCCGTTCTATTGGCGTATACAACACCAACGTCTATACTATCAAAGTAATGCTGGTACTCTTTTGGATCCTCTGTGAAGATTCCGCCTGTTAATCCATAATCCATTGAGTTTATATCATTTATGGCCTCATCTATGGATTTCACCTTAATTATCGCCACGGCCGGAAGAAATATCTCATTTCTTAGTATATATACATCAGGCTTTAAATCAGTAATTACCGTTGGTTCAACGTAGTATCCCCTTTTATCAATGACCTTTCCACCTGTAAGTACCTTTCCATCCTTAAAGTAGGTTTCACACATCTTTTTATATTTTTCATAAGCATCCTTGTTTACGAGAGGATTCATAAACGTTGCTTTCTCCCTAGGGTCACCGACCTTTATGTTTTTGGTTCTCTCAACAAACATCTCTATGAATTTATCATAGATTTTTTCATGCACGTATATTAAAGATGATGCACTGCACTTCTGGCCTGCGAAACCGAATGATGATCTCACACAGCCCTCAACGGCCTTTTCAATGTTTGCTTTGTCAGATACTATGACGGCATCCTTTCCACCCATTTCGGTTATAACAGGCTTCGGTCCATATTTTGTTGCATTCTTAAATATCCTAAGGCCGACATCTCTCGATCCGGTGAAAACAACACCTGCAACCTTCTTATTCTCTGTTATTATATCACCTATAAGGCTGCCTGTGCCTGAGACAAAGGCTATTGCGTCCTTGTTAACGCCAGCCTCAATAAGCAGCCTTACAAATAAGTAAAGTGATAATGGTATATCGCTGCTTGGCTTTAATAAAACGGAATTTCCTGTTATTAAAGGACCTGTTGTCATGCCAACCCCTATGGAAAAGAAGTTAAACGGGGATATGACGGCAAAGAGGCCGTATGGTTTCATGAAGCTTATAGATTCCTCGTTTTCATATGCCTTGCCAGTAAACTTTATAAAGCCATGGTTTTCTATCATGCTCATTGCGTAGTATCTCATGAAATCTATTGCCTCATCAACATCGCCAATAGCCTCGTATCTATTTTTTCCATTCTCATATGTTAATAAAGCCGCAAATTCGAATTTTCTTTTTTGAAGAAGCTCTATGGCCTTTTCTATTATATTAACCCTTTTATCATATTCTATTCCAAACCATTTTTTATAGCCAGAGCTTAAAATATCAATGGCCTTTTCAATGTTTTCCTTCGAGGCAAGCTGAAATGTTGCAATTTCACTTTCATCTATAGGTGATACATCTTTTATCTTTTTTTCCTCTTTTACATCATCGATGATTATATTTGGATATTCCTTTCCAAAGTAGGTCTTTACAGATTCGAGTGCCTCCTCATATTTTTTGTCAAATTCATCCTCCTTGCCGGCAGCCTTCATTTTTAGGTACGTGTTTTCGTTATAAAACATGCTTAAAAATTCATAGGAGATAAATAAATTTTTTTAAAATAACAATTATCAGTGAACGTAAAATTTTAGGAAAGTTAAAAAATGATGGCGTTTAAATTTATTTATAATGAAAACATTTATCTATTTTTTTAAAATAAACAATCATGACAGAATTTCCAACATTTCACTGCCTTATAAATGATAAGGATGAGCCTTACGACTCTGATATACAGCTTTTTTTTACAAGCAATTACAGCCTTGCATCAAGGCTTGCAATTCTTTTAAAGATAGACAGTGAATACAAAGAACATTATTCAAGGATACTCGATCTTATAGAGAAACTACAGAACTATATAATAACAGGGGAAAACCCTCCGGATTACAATTTTTTGAATGAAATAGAAGGCGAGAAGGGCTGGAAGGACGATTATAAAATATTAAAAAGTGGTAATACGGCAGCAATAACAGCATTCCAGGGATGCCTTGACGCTGTTAACACGATGTACTATTATGAGCGCCTATCAAGAGACAATGATTATAAAAATAGATTTACACCTGATCTATTCAATGCATATCTATTGATAAGACACATACTTTATAAAAGGGCATCAAATCTTATAAAGGCCTAAAATGTGCATATGTGGCATAGATGAGGCGGGCCGTGGGCCTGTTATAGGCCCAATGGTAATGGCCATGGTTTGCGCCGATAGTATCGACTTTTATGTAAATGACTCAAAGTTACTGACAAAACATCAAAGGTCATTAATATTTAATGACGTTTCAAGGCTCTATAATAAATATTATATAATAAAGCCTGTGGAAATAGACAATGCTGTGAAAAAACATTCTTTAAATCTTCTCGAGGTAAACTATGCACTGAAACTAATCTCAGAGGCTGAATGTGAAAAAATATACATAGACTGTTTTGATGTAAACGAATCTAGGCTTGAAAACATATTAAAAATGAAGAGTCAAAAAGAAATAATATGCAAGCATCATGCTGACCGTGACTTTAAAATCGTTTCAGCAGCATCTATTGTTGCGAAGTTTATAAGAGATCTTGAGATCGAAAAACTTAAAGACATCTATGGCGATTTTGGTTCAGGATACCCTTCAGACCCAAAGACTGTAAAATTTATAAAGGATTCATTAATTGAAAATAAAAACATCGATGATATTATCAGAAGGGAATGGAAAACATATAAAAATCTAATACAAGGGCACATATAAAACTAATTTATCAATAACTTTATGAGCCAGTTTATATTATTATTAATGCACGGTGTTTGTTTTATGCCAGACAAAAATCTGGAGCTCAAGCCAAAGAGAATAATTGATGTTAAGGTTCCGAGGCATACATTAAAGATATCATTCTGTTCGGCGCTTATCGGTCATTATGATGCTGCAATAAAATCAATAAAAAGCATCGAGCGAATTGGCGAGGAAATAGGTCTTGAATACGAGATCATATTAAGCTCGGATAAAGATATCAATTATGATAGCTCACACTTTAAAAATGTAAGGCTCGCATCAAGGAATTATGGCCAAGGCAAAAGGCAATCATCAAGCTTCAGCTCCGGTGATTATATTATAATATTCAATCCTTTAATAGAATACGGCATTGAAAAGGCAGATATTATATCGCAGTTTATTTTTTCGAGAAACAAAAAGGCACTGATATCTGATTTAATGATAATAAGCAGAGAAACCCTTGAACTAAACGGCTCATGGAAGGAGCTTAGAAATGGCGAAGACATAGATCTTCTCGCAAGGCTTGCAGCAAACTATGGTTTTATTGTTTATCCTTCAAGCAAATTCGAAATCATATCAAGGCATGATTATCCAAGATTAACCGGTATAAAGGGCTTAATTGAAAGGATATTAGGTACAAGGGACTTAATAATAGGCGCATCATATAATTTAAGGGATTCACTTGATTTAATAAATGAAAATCCATTAATAGTGATATTTGCATACATAGCATGCAGGTTCTCAAGAACAAAGCCATACAGGACAAGGTCAAGAAACAATTACATAGCTGTGATGGATGCAATACTTGAATCAATAATTATAAAGGACTATGAACTTTATACAGTTGAAAACGCTGTTGAAAAAATAAAGCTTAGCAAAAAAGAATTGATTTATCTAAAAAGGTACAGCAAGCTTTGGAGCAGGATAAAATCAAATATAAACGAAATCATAGAGCTTCAGGAGAGTTTATAACCGCAGTTTGGGCAGAATTTTTCATTTCCAGATAGTGCATGGTTACATGCAGGGCAGTACTGAACTGCCGGGACAGTGTAATCATTTTTGTCTGTTTTCATTGGCCTATTACCTGTTATAAATGCAACTCCAACATTGGGCGTTTTTGCCCGTGCCAGCTCCATCTCACGTATGTGCCTTTCGAGTTCATACTTCTGTGTATTTTCAAATTCTTCCCTTTTTGCACGCTCAGAGGCACTCTTTATTTCATTGCACCATCTTAGAGCGGA
>JAKAYN010000021.1 GCA_021826785.1 Thermoplasmata archaeon
ATATAGGCAAATTATAAAATTCACTATTTTAATATAAATATTTATTTATATGATTAACATCCAAGTTTATGGAAGAAGACATTTTTGAAAATCTATCAAAGTTCGGTTTATCACCATATGAAATAAAGGTTTACAAGGCACTGTTATTAAATGGCCCGCAGACATCAACTTCTATTGTCTCTCTTGCAGGTGTCCCACAGCCAAGGGTTTATGACCTTTTTAATAATTTAATTAACAAGGGCCTTATTCAGGTAAGTCCTGGAAAGAAAAAGATATACAGGGCGGTTCCTGTTGAAACAGCCCTAAGCAGAATAATAAATGATATGTCAACGTACAAGGATGAGCTTGCAGATTACGTTGAAAAGGTTTCAAACAACGTAAAAAAGTACAACCCATATCTATGGTACATGGACAATGAAGCCCTTATAAAGGAGCAGATAAAGGAATTAATAATAAATGCAAAGAGTGAAATTATATGTTCATTAAAGTTACCAATGCTAAGGTATCTTGACAGGTATTTAATAAACGCTGCAAACCGTGGTGTTTCTGTTATGATTGTTATATTCCCGGATTCCGATAGATACGATATAACAGATCTTCTGAACACAACGGTATTAAAAAGAAGGCCTGGCATATCACCAGAGATATTTATTGTTGATAGGGAGGAAAGCATTGTAAAAGTCGATGATATATCAAGAAAGCTTGTATATGCCATAGATTTCCAGGAAGCAGAGATGATACATATATTGAATTATTATTATTACAATATAGTCTGGAAGCCATCGATGTACATATCAAAGTTTATGATAAAGAACGAGTGGAAGTTTAACACTTCATGGATATCATGCGAGGCAATAAACACATTTATTAACAATGGTTATAAATTAACAGGCCGTGTTATAGGAAATACACAGAATGGAATGATAGATATCACAGGCACGATTAAGGGCACAGATATAATTCCAGGTTACAAAAACTCATTTTTAATACAGTCCGAGGACCAGGTGTTTACAGTTGGTGGAAGGTTAACAAGAATAGAGGATATAAGAATGGAGGAGTTGTATTTAAAGGCAGAAAAAATAAAATAGTTTTATAACCTTTAAAGCCTATAAATTTATAAGCAATAAGGTATTTCAGTACCACTGATGTTCATGTTCAAGAGGGATTAAATGGCTGATAGAAGAAAGATTGGCACAAAGGATAAATGGAAGGAGAAGACATGGTATACGATCGTTGCACCATCGTTCCTTGGTGAGAAGGAGATAGCACTGAGCCCCGCCGCTGATGCAGCATTAATGATCGGCAGGAAGGTTGAGGTGCCAGTATCAGATTTTACCGGGAACTTCAGAAAATCAAGCACGATGGTTATATTCAAGGTTAAGGAATGCGTTGGCAAGAGGTGCACAACAGAGTTTATAGGCCATAAGGTCAGTGATGATACAATAAGAAGAATGGTAAGAAGGCGCAAGGAAAGGATAGATATAATAATGCCCTCAAAAACAAAGGATGGATACAGGTTAGTTATAAAGATCGTGCTCGTTTCAGATTCAAAGCTAACGGCAAATAAGAGAAGCGAGGTACGCTCAAAAATTATAGGTTTTATAAATGAAAAGTGCAGCTCAATGGCACTGCCAGAGCTGGCACAGTACATCATCGGTGATAATGTTTATAATGATATTGTCGATACCCTCAAGGATGTTTATCCAATAAAAAAGATAGAGATAAGAAAATCAGAGGTGCTGGGCAGAGACACAGGCTACATGGAAGAGCCTGGTGCACAGACCCAGATGGAAGCCCAGTAATATAAAAGTGCCGGGATGGCTTAGTTGGAAGAGCGCCGGACTCATAAGCCAAAGCTGAGATATCCGGAGGTCTCGGGTTCAATCCCCGATCCCGGCATACCTTCAAGGTTTATATTATAAAATTCTTATATTAAGTTTTGGCATTCTGGCTTAGGCCAATAATTAATTCCGGTAAGAAGGGCAAATTATAAATAATTTTAATATAAATTGTTACATAAATATCATTTTTATAGGCATTAAAGTTATTAAGAGGCATGATTCTTAATGATTTAATACACAATTATAAAAGGGATGAAAACTTTGTTTATCCGGATTATAACGGATATAATTTCGCAAATATAAATAATACAATATTAGACCTTTTCGATGTTAACCATGGGAAAACGCTTAATAATGAACTTTACTCAAATTTAAGCAAAAACACTGTAACCGTATTTATTTATATTGATGGCCTTGGATATGACCATTGGCTTGATTATCTATCATGTTATAGGCCATTTAAAATCATCAATGATAATGGTATAGTATCTCCAATAACCTCTGTTTTTCCATCAACAACAGCAGCAGCCAGCAATACAATAAACACTGGAAAGTTTCCTGCAGAGCATGGTTTATTTGAATGGCGCCTTTACATAGATGAGTTCTCAATGGTTTTAAAGAGCCTGCCATTCATACCTGTTTATAAATTTGATACTGAAAGGTTTGTTAAATCCAATTTTTCTCCTAAAGTACTTTTTCACGGTGAAACCTTTTATGAATTATTAAAAAAACACGGAATCAAATCATATGTAATATCAAATTCCAATCTTTTAAAAAGTGATTATAGTAAAATAATGTACTCAGGTGCAAAGGAAAAGAAGCGCTTTGATTTTCTATGCGAGGGCTTTATGATACTAAAAAAATTGCTTTTAAAATTACATGAGCAAAGCTATGTGTTTTTTTACATAGAAAATCTTGACAAGATGGAGCATAGATACGGTCCTGGAAGTCCTGAGCATTTATATTCAATAAAAAATATATCATATTTATTTAACGATCTTTTAAATGATATTAAAAAAGACATTAATATAATTATATCATCCGACCATGGCTTTATGCCCGTTAAAAGAAAGATCTATGTTAATGGCATAGAGAATTATCTTAAAATAAATGATTATGGAAAGATACCTGAGGCGTGGAGCCCAAGGGACATGTCGCTTTATGCCAGTAATGATGTTATAGAATCATTAAATAACCAGCTTAATGGCCTTGCAAGCATAATAACAAGGGAGGATATTATAAATAATAAATTGCTCGGGCCTGTTAAAATACCTGATAAATATATTAACCGCATTGGGGATTTTATAATAATGCCATATCATGGAAACACTGTATGGTATAAGTACTGCGAAAACGACATAATAAAGGATCGTGGAATGCACGGTGGCCTTAGCAGGGAGGAGATGATAATACCAATTGCCTGTTTAAATTTGAATGATGTATAATTATTATATATTTAAGTAATGTTCTTTATGCCGAGGTTATTATAAATTATATTCCTATCAAGTGATTTTATATTTTTATCGATATCAATAATAATAAGATCCCTTAGATTTCTATCGATTTCAATGCCATGATCCATTAAATAAAGAATTATACCGCCTGCAGCAACATGATATCCATAGAAGGTCTTTAAACCATTATTTTTTAAATTCTTTTTAACATTATTTACAAGTATATCCCCGGCCATAACGGTTCCACCGACAAGTCCAAGGTTATTATTGTTTGCTATTTCAGACATCCTTCCAAGTATTCTGGCGTCATAGTCCGCAGCCTCGTTTATTATCATTAATGCTGTTTTATCACCTTTAATTGCAAGATCTGAAATCCATGGGGCCATTAATGCGACCCTCCTCTTTTGATGGTCAATCTCAAGATTGTTTATTGCCTGTGAAAAATTCAATTTATAGTATCTCTCAACAACATTTATCAATGAATCCCCATCAATGATTCCATCATGCTGCTCCTCTGCGAGGGTTAAACCTCTTCTCGCAATCCAGGATGCGGAGCCCTCATCTCCCGCAAACCAGCCCCAGCCCCCTATCCTGCCAATGATGCCATTCTTCTGATAGATGCCTATGCTACCAGTGCCCGGTGCAAATACAGCACCATCATTAAATAGGTTTACAAGCCTGTACGCGCATAAACCATCGTTTTCAATCTTGAATTTATGATCTTTTGAAACTTTACTTGCAATATCAACTCCAATTTTATTGGCCCTTTCAGAATCACCAAAACCTGCTATGCCCATTACTATTTCATAATCTTCATTTTTATCCTTTATTGCCATATCCATGGCACTTTTAATGTTCGAAATTGCATTTTCATAACCTGCAGAGAAGAAGTTTGAAGGCCCGGAAAGGCCAATGCCAAGGATCTTTTCATATGAAACATCGTATAGAACTGCAACAGTTTTTGTTGCACCGCCATCAATTGATAATAGTTTCATTTAACCACCTTGGTAAGCTTTCCAGGATGGTCTGGATCAATATTAAGCAAAAGCGCAGTTTTAAATGCAAGAACCTGCAACGGTATTACCCCTGCTATTGGTTTTATCAGTTTATGATTTAGTCCAGTTCTTATATATGAATGCCCTGAATCTATTTCAATAATTTTTGATGTGTACTTTTTTATCTTTTCATTTGTATCTCCAATTAATATAACAAGTGTATCATCATTGAGAGTTTCAATGTAACCATGCTCATATTCCCTCGAATTAAAGCCTTCAGCATCAATTCCGGCTGTCTCACGGAGCTTAAGGGCACCCTCTAGTGCGGTTACTGTAAACAATCCGGGGCCAAGGAAAACGGCCTTTTTAAATTTGTAATTTAAATCAATTTTAAATGATTCATCTATTAATCTTGAAATTGAATCTGAAATTGTATTAATATCAACATAATTGCCGGATATTATTGAATAAATTGCAAGCGATGCCATTAACGAGCCTGTAAATGTCTTTGTCGCTGTAATGGCAAGCTCTGTACCGGCATCATATGATATATTAGCATTAGAAATTTTTGATAAACTGTTTATTTCACCATTTGTTATTGATAATATCTTAAAGCCTTTTTTAGATGCATTTTTAACGGCGTTTATCACATCGGCACTCTCACCTGATTGGCTGAATGCAATCACAGTTCCGTTATTATACTTTGAATCAGACATTATTTCATTAAAAAGCGATGCCTGCATCGGTTTTGTTAAAATACCATTGTAGTCAAAGAGCATTGATAAAAACAAAGCTGAATTATAGCTGCTGCCATTGCCTATTATAAAAATTGGTTTGTCAAACTCAATAAGATTTAAAAAATCTTTCTTTGAAAGTACCTTTCTGTATGCCTCTGGCATTGTCATGCTCTGACTTCTAATTTCATTTTCAAGGTTATACATTTGATGTTTATATTTTATAAATATATATTTATTTCCATCTAATAATAAAATATATAAAAAGGTATCAGAAATTTAAAATGCTTGCCATAAAATCACCATAATTAATGATCACTTTTTAAATATTATAAATATTAAAAAATTTATTATATGTCATTTGCAATTAGATAAAATGTTAAATTACAGTTTCCTTGCATCTAATATAGTAACGCCTGAGGGCATTAAATATAATAATTATATAAATATATCCGGAAGCATTATTAAAAGCATTACGGAATCCCCTTTATACAATGTGAGAAATGACCTAAAAGGGAAAATGGCAATGCCGGGCTTTATAGATATACATACGCATGGCTATTTCGGCATTGATGCCATGGAAGCAAATGAGAATGATTTACACAGATGGGCATCGTTACTTGCCAGGAAGGGTGTAACATCATTTATACCCACATGTGTTTCTTCACCCATCGATGATATTATTAATTTTATTGAGAAAATAAAATCTGCAATGTCCTCACAGGGAAAAAATGAGGCAAAAATACTTGGGGCCAGAAGTGAAGGCCCATACATAAGCATGGAGATGCATGGCGCTCATAACCCTGAATTTTTAAGAAAAATAAATGTAAATGAGATATCGATGCTTGCGGATCGTTATCCACTTAGAATTATTGATATTGCACCAGAGCTTGAAAATTTTCAGGCCGCCTTATCAATATTTAATAACCATGGGGTAATTGTCTCAATAGGGCATTCAAATGCCGATTTTCCAACCTCATCAATGGCGCTTAATTCCAATGTAAGGTTAATGACACATTTTTACAATGCAATGACAAGGTTTAATTACAGAATTCCAGGCATGATAGATGCAGGCCTTTTATCAAAAGATGCCTTTCTAGAGGTTATTCCAGATCTACATCATGTATCGCCACAGGCAATAAAAATAATGGAAAGAATTAAGGGATTGAATAAAATCATTGCAGTGACAGATTCGCTTTCCATCGGTGGTGTAAATGATGTTACCGGATCCATTGGAAACCTCAAGATAGAGAAACGTGAAAATGTCGCATATATATCTGGAACAAACACAATTGCAGGAAGCATATTGTCGATGGATACCGCACTTAAAAATCTGTACAATCTTGGCTTTAATATAAATGATATTTCAATGGCATTATCATCAAATCAGGCAGACCTTCTTGGAATTAATACCGGTAAGATAAGGTCTGGCATGATAGCTGATATAAATATAATCGACGATGATTTAAATGTTGTAAAAACAATAATATCCGGAAATATCGTGGATTAAAATGATACATTTAATATAATGCTTATTATATGTTTATCCTATGGATGAAACAGAGGATATCAATGAATACTCAATGGACATTGATAAATGGGGTATTTATAAGATCGCAGAATTCATACATTTAAGCGATATTAAGGCATATGAGGCCGTTGGAATGCAAATGCATAACATTTCAAGGCTTATTGAATTTGCAGTAAATTCAATAATTTCAGGTGGCAGGGTTGTATACGTTGGTGCTGGGACAAGCGGAAGGATTGCAGCACAGGATGTTATTGAATTAAAGCCAACATACGGCCTTGGAAAAGAATCGTTTGATTATATAATAGCAGGTGGTGTCAAAGCTTTGTCAAGATCAATTGAGGGCTCAGAGGATGATCATTATGAATCAGTAAATGCATTAAAGGCCATTAATTTAAATAAAAACGATCTTGTTATAGGAATATCTGCGTCAGGAAACACCCCTTTCGTTATATCGGCATTAAATTTTGCTAGTGAGCTTGGCTGCAGAACAGCTGGAATTACATGCAACTCAGGAAAACAGATATCAAAGGTATCAGATCCATGCATAGAGCTAATTACAGGTGCAGAGGTTATCCAGGGCTCAACAAGAATGAAGGCCGGAACAGCGCAGAAGATGGTTCTTAATATAATATCGACCACGGTTGCCATAAAGCTTGGCAGAACATACAAAAATACCATGTCAAACATGGAGGCATGGTATAATCAAAAGCTAAGGTCAAGGGCATTGAGCATACTTGTAAACCAGTTTGGTTTAAACGATGATGAGGCATTAAATATCCTAAAGAAGTTTAATTATGATCTCTCAAAAGCTATAAAATACATTAATAATAAAAATTAAAAACGGTTTTTGAATTAATAAAAATACCAAAATTAATCTATTTTTTTAATTTAATGTTTTATGGATTATATTATATCATACTGCTTTATTAACTAGGGCAGGGTTTTAAAATCATTTAAAAAGGACATACCAATTATTCCAGCCTCGAACATGAAGATATTAACGGCCATTATGGCAATGGGGAATATAAAAGGTGAAATTAAGACATATTTTAAAAATCAAAACGGTAACCTTGTAATAAGCGGTTTCCCATCAACAAGGATAAAAATGGAGGAATTCATTAAATTATCAAAATCAGCTGGAAAAATAAATAGGATAGTATTCTCAGATAAATACATGGACTATAATTTTTACAATAATGACTGGACATATGGGAACTCTGAATACTGCTTCCAGCCAAAGATACTTCCATACATTTACAATGAAGGATGCACGGTTCCACACTCAGGAACACCATATATGAATCCATTAATTGAGATATCAGATTCTTTAATGGCACCATATTCAATCCTTAGCGTATCATATGAATCAGAATCATTTTACATTGATAATTTAAAGGATCTTGTTATACACATGCTCCATGATTCGTGCAATCTCACGGCAGAG
>JAKAYN010000022.1 GCA_021826785.1 Thermoplasmata archaeon
ATATACCTTCATTTATTGATAATTCGCTTAAGATATCTGCAGTCCTTAAAAGAGACGACCCAAGGGATATACTAATATCAGAGCACTCATTAAATGATCTTGATGCATCTTCTGTTATAGGCACATCCAGTTTAAGAAGGATAAAGGAATTAAGAACATTAAGAAACGACCTTTTAATAAAGGATTTAAGGGGAAATATAGATACTAGGCTTAAAAAGCTTGATTCCGGCGATTACGATGGAATAATAATGGCCAAGGCGGCATACGATAGAATGAAGATAAACAGGAGGCATTTCATATTAAATTACGATGATTTTGTGCCAGCACCAAACCAAGGCATAATAGCAATTGTCTCAAAAAAGGATGATGAAATAAATAATATACTTAATGATATAAATGATCCTGAAACCTATAATGATATGTCGGTTGAAAGATACATATTATCAAGCCTTAACCTTGGGTGCTCAAAGCCTGTCGGCATATACGCACATAAAAACATTTTATTTATGAGGTTCTATTCAATGAAAAATGATGATTATAAGGACATTGTAACGAATTATAATGATATAGATATAAAAAAGATTCGTGAGGAGATAATCTCATATGGATACTAAATTCCTTGTAACAACCAGGCCTGCAGAGAAATATAACGAAATAAAGGGCCTTTGCTTTGATGTGATAAACATACCTGTAACCAGGATAATAGATTTTGAACCACCGGAAATAGACTTTAAACCTGATGTTGTTATTCTAACAAGCCAGCACGGTGCGGAGCTTTTCTTTAAAAATTATAATATTAATGCAGTATACATGGCTATAGGCAAAAAAACAGGTGATGAAATAAAAAGGCATGGTATCAATCCATTGATACCTGATGATAATAGCTCCTATGGATTAATAAGAATCCTCGATAATTATAAAGATAAAAGGATAGCAATGTTTAGAAGCAAAAAATCAAATGAAATATTAAGGAATTTTCTGATTAAAAATAATTTTGATTTCAGGGAATTCTTTTTGTATGACATAGTTCCTGTTAATAATAACATATGCAATTACATAAATGATGAAAGATGCATAGGCGTGGTCATTACATCGTCAATGGAGGCTGAAATAATATCATCAATGTGCCATGAAATAAAAAACGCCTTTGCCATAGGAAAGGTCACGGAAAAAACATTGAAATCAAGAAATATTAATGTGATAAAAACAGGCAACTCAGATTTTAATGAGCTTATAATGGAAATAAACAATATTTACTGCAAGTAGCGGGGAATGGATTTGAACCATTGATCTACGGGTTATGAGCCCGTCGGGATGTCCTGACTACCCCACCCCGCTCTATTCTCCGTATTATAAATATATACTTAAAGATTATCCAAAGGTCTGCTCCATCCTCTTAAATTTTATCTCTGAAACTGATTTTTCAAGGTATGAATATACTGTTTTATGCTTTCTTCCAAGAAGCAGCATTTCAACGGCCTCCTTTGAGTATCCTATGCCTATAAAATCGCCTATGATCGATACCGTGTTTCCATTAACTGATATATACGTGTTTGTTAGTTCCTCTATTATCTGGCGTGTTCTGCCATTTCTTCCTATGACGCGACCGCGCAGCTCGTTTATTCTGTTTGGATTGTTCTTTGCAAAGTCCTTTAATGATATTACTATTAACTGCATGTTTTCATTGAAAAGCAAAATTGCCTTTTCCGGTGAGAAGCCACGGCCGATGGCCTGCACAACGTTCAGTGCTATTAGTGCCTTAAACGCATCCTTTTTTTGATAAACTGTGACGAGGCCGGTCTTTGAGTCTATATCTATTACGCTGTCACCAAGTCTCTCTATTTCATGTTTTGTCTCGCCATCCCTGCCTATTAAAACAGCTATTCTATTCATTGGTATCTTTAAACTGCCAGTCTCGTACATTTTAACCATCCACTATGCTATTAAATATGTAATCAGGATCTTTTTTAATACCTTTTCTAATGAAGAATGAGCAGATATTTTTAATATCCCTTTTTAAAAACTCAAGCGCCATTGGATGTTTTATATTCACAGATTGGCCTGTATCAATTATATATATCTTTTTTCTGTAATATAATATATTATAATCGCTTAAATCCGCATGGACTAACCTTGCATTTTTATACATCCTTTTTACATTATCTATTATGCTTTCGAATATATAATCAAAATCAGCATCGTTTACATATCTTAACTGCGGAGCAGGCGACCTTTTTGTGCCTATGTATGACATCAAAAGAACATTTTTATAAAAACCTATGGGCCTTGGAACCGATACCCCGGATGATGCCATATCGTTTAAATTTGTATATTCCTTTCTTGCCCAGATATAAACAATATTGACCCTGTTCAATTTTTCCCTTTCAAATCTGTAATCACCAAGTATATAATCACCGGTGTTTGAAAACTTTAAAGTTGACATTTTATATATCTTCATTGCAAGTGGTTTTTTATTGCTTATCACCCTAAAAACAACGGATTCCTTACCGCTTGATATTGGAAAATCAAACATATCGATGTTGTATTTTTTTATTACCTCATAAACTGCTGTTAATGTCCTTTTATCAAAAACCAGGCCATAGGTCTTCCTATCAAGGTTATATTTATTTAAAAATTCACCGCTTTCTATAAGTGTCTTAAGCGCACTGTCATTGCTTTTCGTTGAAGACATCTATAATCTCCGGCAACATATGGTTTCTGCTCAGGTATGCTGCCTGCGTCTTTGTGTATCTATAAATGATATCGCCCTTTTCATCCTGGAATTCCCATGGCTTTACAATGACGAGATCGCCTTCACGTATCCACATTCTCTTCTTCATCTTTCCCGGGATTCTACAGTTTCTTGTTACACCATCCTCGCACATAACTATTAAGCGTGATGCACCTGACATTTTTTCAACTATGCCGTATATTTCACCGCTATTTTTATTTGGTGTTATTACCCTTATAGTATTCTCATCATTATCGTTATCCATTGTATCTTAATTGCATCTATGCATATAAACATGATTAATAAGATATTCGTACAGAATGATTTTTTATTTGATTATTAAATAAATGAATAATTTACTTAAATTAATTGAGAAAATATTATATACACATGTTCCATGCTATCATTATGGTTGCAACTAACCAGAATATAGCCTCGGATGTAACAGAGGATAGAAAGCTTAAAAAAGCTTTATCAACATGGGATCTTCTGTTCTTAAGTCTTGGAGGCATAATAGGGTCTGGATGGCTATTTGCTGCAGCCGCATCTGCAGGTACTGCAGGCCCATCCGCAATATATGCATGGATAATAGGTGGCGTTCTTATAATTTTTATAGCGCTTGTTTACGCAGAGCTTGGTGGCATGCTGCCAAGATCTGGTGCCATCGTTAGATATGGCCATTATTCGCATGGTGGCCTTGCAGGTCTTATTTTCGGCTGGGCATACTTCCTATCAGCAGTATCCGTCCCTGCAGTTGAGGCTGAGGGGGTTATAACATATGCTGCTTCATATACATCGGCATATCATATAGTGCTTGCAACAACGTCAAGGAACCCAATCACAGGAGCACCGTTATTAATATTAACGCCGCTTGGCATACTGCTGGCTGCGCTGCTTATAGTTGCCTTCTTCATGCTCAACTACGCCGGAGTAAGGCTCATGGGAAAAACAAACACGGGAATGACATGGTGGAAATTGATAATACCAGCCGCAACAATAATTATACTCTTTGTTGCTGGCTTCCACACATACCAGTTCACTGACATAGCCAGTGGTGGATTTTTACCATATGGCTGGCCTGCTGTTTTTGCAGCCATATCAACAGATGGCATAGTCTTTTCATATCTTGGCTTCAGACAGGCTGTTGACTACAGCGGTGAGGCAAAGACACCGCAGAAATCAATACCAATAGCTGTTATAGGCTCAGTTCTCATAGGAATATTTGTTTACACACTGTTGCAGGTCGTTTTCATAGGCCATCTAAATCTCAGTGCAATAGGAAACAACTGGTCAATACTTACAGCCCCACCAAAAAGCAATGCCTATGCAACAGCAATATCTAGCGCGCCGTTCGCATCGCTGGCTACATCTGCCGGTCTGGTTGCCCTAACGTATATATTATACGCTGATGCGTACGTATCGCCATCTGGCACATTGAATGTTTATGCAGGCACATCCGCAAGGACACTCTTCGGCCTCGGGGAGAATGGATACCTGCCTGAATCGGTAAAAAGAATAAATAAAAGAACAAAGGTTCCTGTTTTATCAATAATATTATCAATGATCATAGGTTTAATATTCCTTGCTCCATTCCCGAGCTGGTACGCACTTGTTGGCCTAATAACAAGCTCAACAGCATTTACATACATAGTCGGCGGTTCAGCATTGATGGTCTTTAGGAGGGAGGCATCGGAGCTAAAGAGACCGTTTAAGCTTGCTGGGGCTTCAATACTCGCACCTATAGCATTTATCGGCGCAACTTTAATTGTTTACTGGTCTGGATGGCCAACGGTTGGCATACTATCATTGGCAATATTCCTTGGACTCCTTGTTTACTTTATAATACTAGTACTTGCAAGGTACGGCTTGGTTCACGGCATAGAAAATATATTCACAAACAAAACCATAAAGGCAGGAATCTGGGTTCCGGCTTACATACTTATTCTTGATTTGCTTTCATATATCGGTGAAACTGATTACGGCGGTATAGGCATATTAAAGTTCCCAATAGACTTCGTTGTTGTTATAATAGTTGGCATAATATTCTATGCAATATCTTATTATTCTGGATACAGAACGGAGGAGATCAGCAACATAATAGAATCTGGAACACAGTATATAAGCGAGGAGCCCGAAACGGCAGGCGCAAAATAAATTTTTAAATAACAATATTTTATTTTTAAATAATGATAAGGATAGGCATAATAATACCGGCAAATAATGCAGGTATAGAATATGATTTGTATAATATGCCACATAATAACATGAGCTTTCATTTTACAAGAATGAGATCAACCGGTGGCTGTGAACCGAAAAATATAAATCAGTTTAAAAATGATTTAAAAAGCGCATTTAAAATGCTCGAATGGTCCGATCTCATAGTTTACGGTAGAACCTATGGAACGCACAAAAATATTGATTTAATATTTGATGTGCTTAAAAATCCCATCATACCAGAAATATCAGTAAAAAACTTTCTTAACGATAATAATTACAGATCATTATTCATAGGAACGCCCTACATATACGAAAGGGCCCAGAAAGAGGCTGATTATTTCAGTGAATACAATGTTACAGGATTCTTTTACATGAACAGGGTTTATGGAATAGATATATCTAACATCAATAATGATGAAATCATCTCAATGCTTAGGGAAAACTCGGATAAAATAGAAGATTCTGACGCAATATACATAGCATGCACTGCCCTGAGCACATCCAATATATTAAATTACATAAGAGACGAATTTAATAGGCCTGTTATATCAGAGAACTCTGCAATACTCTATGGTATTGAGAGATCGCTTGATATTGATATAAATATACCAGGCATTTAATTATTTCTGTCTTATTATTATGCTTTTTACATGGAAGTACCTTGATACGGCATCCTTCATTAATTTTATATTTCTGCTGTCCTTTCCAATTGCGCGGCCTATGTTCTCGGGTGCAATCGTAAGATAGATCGTCGTTTGGTTTTCCTTCCAGTATATCTCTATCTCACGTATTTCGTACTTAAAGAATAGGTTCTTGACAAATGTAAGAAGATCGTTTGAATATTCTGCTAAAAGTATTCTTTTGTTTATCTTTTCCTTAAGGGCGCTTATTATGTCCGGATTCCTTTTAAATATTTCAGCAAGCTTTCTCTCACCAACGACGAAGAGTATCATTTCCTCGTTTTCAAGGCATTCATAAACCCTTGTCTTGGCATAGCTCTCAAAAAGTTTGATACTTTCAAGTGTTTTATTATCTATTGTTATTTCATTCATGGTTAACCCTCTTTACACCACTGTAGACCAGGTTAATTGCTCCTGTACCCAGGGTTATTGGCTGGCCCACAATAATATTTTCCGCCACACCCGCAAGCTGATCCACCTCACCTAGCAGACCGGCCTTGAGCAGGTGCTTTGATGTTATTTCAAAGGCAGCTCTGGCAAGCACACTGCTCTTTCTGCCTGATATACCCTGCCTTCCAACTGCCCTTACACTTCCAGAAAAGGTCATCATGTCGGCAACAAGCATTAGATGTCTCTTATCAACGTTTAAACCTTGTTCACTGAGTGTTCTTTCAGCCTCAAGGTATATTGCATTCCTTGCAGCCTCTATACCAAGAACCTGCTCGATCTCTATTATATCATTTGTGTATGTCCTTGTTGGATCGATTTCATCTATGTCCAGAACGCCCTTTAGATTTGAGCCCTGTGTGTATATCTTCCAGCAGCGCTCTGAGTTATCGTATCTTGCTATTGCCCTTTTTATCTTTGGTACACCTTTTATTGTAAGACCCTTGAGATCTTCCTGCGTTTGATATAATTTTTTAAATGATTCCTGCTGGAGTTTTACAAGAATTGTTTTATCATCGGTCTGTGTTGCCATTATGCCCTTTAATTTCTGAATTGCATTCATAACATCGTTTATGTTTACAAGCCTTTCATTGCTCTTTCTTTCGTCCATTTTTACGGTAATGCTCATCTCTGAAACATCTGTAATTATATCTGCAACATCTATCAATGCTGTGTTTTCAAGGATTTTTATCAATTCCTTTACCTTTTCCTCATCGTTTGAGTACTCCTTTTTAAGGTAGATCGTCATCGATGGTGTGCTTGGAACCCTCCTGGCATCAACGATTTCTATTAACCTTGGCAATCCAAGCGTAACGTTCATTTCAACGACACCTGCAAAGTGGAATGTTCTCATTGTCATCTGTGTACCCGGCTCGCCTATGCTCTGTGCGGCTATGATGCCAACTGCTTCGTATGGATCGATCTCCTTTTTTTGAAGCTCTGAAACCACACGCTTTAATAGCCTTTCATACTTCTGTTTGTCCAGGGATTTTTTGTATTTTACAAGCTTCTCGGCAACTGAAACCGGTAAATTAAAGCCGATGTTCATGCCATCGTTTATTATTGATTGAACATCGTTGCTTATATTTACCTCTGAAACCTCTTTAATCTCTATTTTTATTAGATCTCCCATGGCGAATGATGAGATTTCATCCAAATTTTTACTTAAATTAAACTGCTTTATTCCTATTGGTTCTATTTCCTCAATGGATTCTATTTTTATCATCCTTTTAAGGTTGTTCTTTCTTTTCTTTATTACATTATCAGAATCAATGAAATCCTTTACTTCTGATATAACAACATGGTAGTTAAAATCCTTTTTGTTCAATGTTATATAACCATCACTGCATGTTTCCACTGGAAACTCAAATGCATAGTAGCATGGTACATTCTTTATAATATTATTTACATTGGCCTTTGTGTCCTTCCATAGCAGTGAGCTCATTGTTCATCACCTAATTCATCATATGCAAGGTAATCAATATCTATTGTTTCGCCCTCATCGCTTCTTGTTGGATCAATACCGTCCTCACCGTATTTAAACTGTATTATTGATCCAAGCGTATCCTCAACACGCCTTTCATCATCGGCCTTTAGATCCTCAAAGGCGTTTATAAGCCTTCTCTGCATATAACCGCTTCTTGATGTACGCAGGGCTATATCAACAAGACCTTCCCTACCACCAATACTGTGTAAG